>DAOVMD010000088.1 GCA_030630935.1 Candidatus Mcinerneyibacteriota bacterium
ATTTTTCATTTTTACTTGTTAATTTTTATCCCGATGTTAAAAAATCGGGATCAACTCCCTTTGGTCGCAGACTTGCTTAAATTAGAGCGAAGCGATGCTATGTTCTCGTTAGTTCTCTTCAGTTCCCTGTTAAATAAAAAAGTTTGAGCAAAGCGAGTTTGCCGCGCTACGCTCGCAATGACAAATAATGTTGTTACCAACAATCATTGTTATTCTAGATTACTTCTTCAAGAGGCAGGAGGAAGGCTTTGATTCCTTCAGTTTTAAATTTATCTTTTAATTCCTTCAATTTCAACTGCAGTTTTTCATATTCCTCATTAGTAAGTGAAACCAAAATCATATTATTTTTCCCTGGCCAGATGTGGGATTCGAAATGTTTCCCGGATGATTTTCCGGAGCCGTGTACTTGCGGGATTAGTGTAAATGATTTCAAACCGCAATCATTTAAACATTCCTCAATTTCATCTCTTAATGCAAAGTTAAAAACTATCATTAACATTTTCATATTAAATTCTCCAAATACTTATTTTTAATCGAGTGTAATACTATCTAATTCCTTCATTGGTTTTGATTCAAGTTCAATAATTTCTTTTTTTGTTAAGCCATTCATGTTCGCATATAAGACCGGTATAATGAACAATGTAATTATACTTGATGCGAGCAGACCGCTAATAACAGCAATCCCGAGCGGGTTCCAACTTTCAGAACCTTCAGATTTACTCAGAGCTAAGGGTAAAAGTCCAAATATTGTAGTAAACGAAGTCATCAGGATTGGTCTTAACCTGTGTTTTCCAGCAGTTACAATTGCAGCAAATAAAGGCACTTCTCTCGCTCGCAGGATATTAATATAATCAACCAGGACAATTCCATTATTCACAACAATTCCAATCAGTATAACTAACCCTACTAATGAGTTTATATTTAAGGTATGCCCTGTAAGGAATAGGCCATAAACAACTCCGACCACGCCAAAAGGAATAGTAAACATAATAATAAATGGTGACTTGAAAGATTCAAACTGTGCTGCCATAACCATATAGACCAGGATTAATCCAATAACAAATGCCATACCTAAATCGCCAAATGATTCTTCCATTGATTCAATTGAACCGGAAATCTCGACTTTTACATCAGCAGGTATATATAACTTTTTTATACGACCCTCAAGAATATCCCTAATCTTACCAAGATCAATCTCTCCTGTTTGATTCGCTTCAACTATTACGATCCGGGACCTGTCCTTATGTTCAATTGCAATCGGGCCTGTCCCGAATTCTAAAGTTGCAAAATTCGAGAACGGAACCCTCTTTCCCTGATAATTAGTTATATAAATATCTTTCAGGTTAAATGGTTCTTCAGAATATTCTTCTTTTAACCTCATAAAAATATCGTATTCATTATCATTCTTTCTAAACTTCCCTACTTCATAGCCATAGTATAATTTTCTGATAGTTTCAGCAATTGAATAAATATTTAAACCGAAATTTGCAGCTTTTAATCGATCTATTTTAATTATCACTTCTTCTTTTGCTTTATCTCTTGTAATTGATACATTTTTTAACCCTTCTATCCCATCCATTTCAGTTTTAATCTGAAAGGCTAACTTATCAGTCTCATCAAAACTCTCACCTATAATCTCGACTTGAATGGATTTACCGCCTCGACCTGAAATCAGGGCTGCAATAGGATCGACATCGGAGATATTCAGCTTAACAATGTTAGGGATGTTCTTTCCAACTTCTTCTCGTATAATATTGGCAATCTCTTTTGACGACCTGCGATCAACTTTCTTCGCATCAAGGTAAATTGATATATTAATAATATTAGTCGCTTCTTTAAAACCCATCTGGGAAAAACCATCACTGGGTCCGAGATTAGTCATGATAGATTTTTCTTCCGGAACAAATTTTTCAATTAACTCTTCAATTTGAATTGCAGTCTCAAATGCAGCATCCAAGTTAGTGGAAGTTGGAAGTTCAATTGAAAGAAAAATCTGACCCTGGTCTTCTTCAGGTAAGAATTCAGAACCTATATATTTTTGTTGAACCAGGAATATTGCAGATACAAACATTAATAAACAAATAGAATAAACAATTAGCTTATGTTTTAAAGCACTAATTAATATAGATTCATAAATCTCAGTAATATGATGGAAAAATGTAACCTTCTTCTTCTTTTTCTTTTTCATTTTAAAGTATGGTTTCAGCAGTTTCGACGCCAGCATTGGAGTTAGGGTAAGAGATGTAAACAAAGAAGCTAATAAAACAAAAATTAAAGTCTTTCCAAGTTGAGAGAAGAGTTCTCCTACAAATCCCCTTGTAAATATTAGCGGGAGGAATATAACGATTGTAGTTAGAGATGATGCGACAACTGCCATGCCGACCTCGGACGGAGCGTGGATTGAAGCTTCTTTTAATGATTCATGCCGTTCATAATGATGCCTGTGAATATTATCAAATATTACAATTGCATTATCAACCACCATCCCTATCGCAATTGCAATTGAAAATAAACTAATCATATTAATTGAAAAGTCTGCTAAATACAGAAAGATAAAAGCTGCCATAATTGAGAATGGAAGAGTAAATGCGATTATAAAACTACCTCGAATCTGACCAAGGAAAACCCAGATAACCAAAATTACCAGGAGCCCGCCCAAAAGAATAGTACTTGTTAAACTTTTAATTGTATCCCGGAGATAATCAGAAAGGTCAAGGATAATTTTTGCTTCGATTTCAGGTGGAAGTTCCTTTTTGATTTGTTTAAATTTTTTCCAAAGTCTATCTGACAACTGAACAGGATTCTCCCCCGATTGTGATTGAATAAATACCAAAATCCCATCCTTCTGATTCAGGCGGAACATTCTTTCTAATTTCTCTTTACCTTCATAAACTTCTGCGACATCTTTTAATTTAATTAACTTCGGCGAATTACTGTATAGTACAAGTTCCCTGATTTCATCGATAGTTTTAAATTCTCCGGGGACCCTAATTAATAATTCCTTTTGACCATATTTAACTTTTCCACCGGGTAATGAAACATTATTTGCTTCCAAAGCTGAGATAATAGAATTAATCGATATCTTATAAACTTTCATCTTCTCATAATCAAGATCAATTCGAACCTGTTTCTGACGACCGCCTCTTAAGGCAACTAACCCGACTCCCGGAACACGCTGTAGTGGTTTAACGATCTTATCATCAACCGTTTCATAGAAATTTGGATAGTCATCCGGGGCGTTTACACCAATAAAAAGAATTGGAGCTTGTGACAGATCAAACTTAAAAATAATCGGGTCTTCCGCATCTTCGGGAAGGAATCTTTTAATGAACTCTACTTTATCCCGGATATCATTTTGAGCTTCAACAAGGTCAACTCCCCATTCAAAATGTAAAACTACTGATGATACATTCTCTTCTGATGTGGATGTTACAGTTTTAACATTTTGAATGGTTGATAAAGCTTCTTCAATAGGTTCAGTGATCTTTTTCTCGATATCCTCTGGAGATGCACCGGGGTAAATTGTGATGACTGTAATTGTTGGAATTGTGATATCCGGCATTAAATCAACCGGAAGATTTATCAATGCAAAAATCCCTCCGAGTAGAATTAAAATGAAAAACATTAGAGTTGTAACAGGTTTGGTTACGCTAATCTCAGGTAACTTCATAATCTTACTCCGGCTTTAATTCTTCTTCTTTGATAATTCTCACGTCATCTCCATCTTTAACCGATTGAATTCCTTTTAAAATAATTTTCTCATCACCTGTTAAGCCTTCAAGAACTTCAATGAACACACCTTCCTGCATCCCTGTCGTTATTTGAGTCTTCTTAACTTTTACACCATCTTCAACTACAAATACAAATTGCAAATTATTAAACTTAAAAATCGAATCCTTTGATACTGCAAGGACATTGAGCTTTTTATTAAATATAATCTTTATCTTTGCATAACTCCCGGGTTTTAATTCATGCTTTGGATTTTGTAAAATTAACTGGGCTTTAAAAGACCTGGTTGTAGGATCTAAAACAGGGAAAATCTTTTTTATCTTCAGGTTGGAGTTCTTGTATTCTGACGCAGGAATATTTAAAATTACCTGTTTGTTTTGAATACCGGGAACAAAATCTTGCTCGGGAATATAAAAAGTTACTTTTACTTTATCAATCTGAAAAATTGTAAACACCGGTGCTTGAGGATATACATTATTCCCTTCATCGGAATGAATCTTATAGATAAAACCGTTGGACGGTGATTCCAATTCAAAGTTCTTATATTTAAATCCCGTTATGTCCCTATCAATCGTAGCAAGAATTTTTCCCTGCTTAATGAAATCGCCCTCTTCTACATAAGTCTTAATAAGTTTTCCGGGAACTTTCGGAAATACATTTACTATTTTATCAGGTTCAATCTCACCAATATATTCTATTGCTTCATGAAGATCCAGTTTATTGATTCCTGTAACAATCACAGGGGTTCTAAATTTTTCCGGCGGCTTTTCCTCAGGCGGATTAAGTTTCTTAATGACCCGAAACGTAACTCCAATTGCTAAAAATATCAGGATAATAATAAAAACTATCTTTATTGTTTTTTTCATGAATTCCTCCAGGAATTAATTATTTACCCAGGGCATATTCCAATTCAATTAAATTTACCTGGTATTCATATTGACTTCTTGCTTGTTCAACTCGTGCTTGAGTAAGGGTAAATTGTGCGTTCATAAGATCTAAAGACGTCACCATTCCGGATTCATAAGCAGTTTGAACAATTTCAATATACCTTACTGCCTGTTTAATATTTTCATCTGACGATTCTAAAATCCGCTCTGAACTTTGAAGGTTTAAATATGCACTTTTGATTTGAATTGATATTCCATTCTGAAGAGAGACAATAACAGGTTTAATGGATTCCTTCCTTGATTTCGCTTCTTGAACTGCTAACCGGGTTTTGAAACCTTTAAAAAGTGGGATTGAAATAACGAAGGCTGTATTCCAGGAAGCACTCCAAGTATCCGGGTCAAGATCCAATTTAGTATTAGTTTCAGAATAACCATAGGAAAATATTAATGAAGGGTAATACCCTGATTTTGCAATATTAACTGAAAAATCAGCGATTTCTTCCGTTAATTTTAAGGTCTGAAGTTCTATCCTGGTAGAGTATGCTTCGTTAAGCAAGTCCTTAAGCGATTGATGAATACTCCTGGTTTCAAAAGCACCTTGAATTTCCAAGTCTGTGAAAATTGGTAAATTAAGCTGTGTAAGAAGGAAAGATTTTGTTAATGCCAGATTATTCTCTGCGCGATATAGTGATGGTCTTAAATTGGAAATCTGAACCTGAGCTCTTAAAACATCAAAATCAGATGCCTCACCGGATTCAAAACGAACTTGTGCAATTTTTAATTGTTCATTTGCCAACTCAAGGGACTCCTGATAGATTTTTATGAATTGCTCCGCGATAAGAACATTATAAAAACTTTTCTTAACATTATATTTCAACTTATTTTCTCTTAATTTAATTTCATTCTCTTTTATCTTGATACTTATATCTGACATCTTTAATCCATAATATCTTAAGCCGCCAAGAAATAAGGGTTGGGTTACAGAAAGAGATGCTGAATACGAATCCTCCGCCAAACCAAACTCAGCAGCACCAGGCCCAAACTGCTCGGCCATCAGCTTCATTGATAAAGGAAAACCTTGCTTTAAATATAATCCCTCAGCTGAAATTTCCGGATAAAATGCTGAATAAGATTGTAATTTTTGTAACTTGGCCTGCTTTAATTCTTCCTTTAAAACTTTTATGATACTGTCATTCCTGAGAGCAATCTCAATACTGGTTTCTAATGTTAAAGTTTCAGAAGAAATATAAATAGAAAGTATTATTAATAAGAAAAAGGAAATTAAAATCTTTTTCATTCTCACTTCCCGGTAGACTTTAAACTCTGGAGAAAATATTTATCAATTTGTTTAAATATCTTCTCAGGATCCATTTTCTGCTTCTTAAGAATCGCATATGACATGAAAATGTTCACTTGAGCAAATAGCATCAAGGAAAGTGATTCTGGGTCAGCATTTGAAATGATCAACTTCTCTTCTTTTGCAATCTTAAAATAATCCGTAAGTTCCGATATCTGTTTGAAGAAATTCTCAATTGCCTTTTTCTTCTGTTTCTCTGATAATTTTTTTACCTGATCTTGATAAGCAAAAACAATAAATAAATCTTGCTTATTGGAAAAGAACTCCAGAATCTTCTTTGTGCGAACGCGAATCTTTTCAAATGCATTCTGTTCTTTTTCTGTATATTTATCTACATACGCCTTCATCTGACTTCGTATAGAATTAAGCGACTCAAGATAAATCTCTTCTTTCGTTTTAAAATAATAATATACCAAACCCTTAGCAATTTTTGCATTTTTTGCAATCTCTTCAATTGTGGTCTTAGTATATCCTTTCTTAGAAAATATCTTAATTGCAGAATGAATTATTTTCTGTTGTTGTTTCGCTTTGTCAATCTTTGATTTCTTTCTTGCAGACATAATGCTCCTTTCTCGTTTTTTTGCTGACTGACCAGTCAGTCAAGCAAAAACATTATATCAGAAAATCAAAAGGTTGTCAAGAATAAATATTCAAAATTGGGAAACAGACACTGAACTAAACTAAGTTGAGACTATCAAAACGATGTATTTGTCATTGCGAGAAATGAACGAAGTGAATGACGCGGCAATCTGGCAGCAAGCTGCCCTTTATAAACCCTGCTTGCAGGAAAAGAACTTCGCTTCGCTCAGAGATCGCCACGGTCGCGATGCTCCCTCGCGATGACAAATAACATCTCAAACCTAAACCCGAACGGAAAAATTTAAATAAATCATTTTTTATTTTCGACAGTGAAGCTGTATGTTATCTATAAAACGACTGTTCTCTGTTTTCTGCTATCTGTTCTCTGGAAAAGGCGTTTGCCTTTTCCTAATTATCTATTGTAATATAATTATCAAGAATTTCTACTTTTCCCGTTGTACATAGATCTTTTACCGGACACCCGGCTTTATTTCTACAATCGTTACCTACTTTTCCGGGTGCGCATCCAAATTTTGATAAAAACCATAAATAAGGTATAAATTCAACCAGGGTCTCATCAAATTCCGTATTTCTTTCTTCATATACAGTTTTCCAGTATTCAGCAAGTAATTCCTCGAAATCAACTTGAAATGATGTGATCTTCCCTGAAATTGCCCCGGTCATAAATGTAGCCCTTACAATATGAGATCCTATGGGTACAGGGAGATTTTCAAAATTACTCACGGTTAAATCTGAAATTGTTTTAAGGCGGGTTAACCAGATTATTACCTTTCGTTCTTTAGAATACTCAGGAAAACAATTTGTATATGGAGTTTCAGAAAAAGCCTTCAATAATTTCAATGCATCATTATCAAAAGCTTCAAATAATTTTTTTATATCAGAATCATATTTCTTCAGAACTTTTGCCATTTTAACCCAGATATAAAGGTCGTTCTCTCTTACAGAGCTTCGATCTATATTTTTTAACTTGCCAACATTCCATTTTTTAATTTCTGACGGGGTCACAAATAATTTGTACTTCAAAAGATCCTGCTCTAAATCCGAAGGCAAAACTTCCAGGACTTTTTCAGGATTAAAAAGATATTTTGTCTTTGGATCGGAATAGGTCATTCTCGCAGAATTCCAAAGTAGTTCTTCCTTCCTGTGATATGCAATCCCTGAAACAAAAGTTAAGAATAAAAGATGTTCATTACTCCCTGAAACCATCTCCTCAGGTAAAACTCTATATGGAAATACTTTAGAATAAATTCCTTCTCGGTGATTATAGGCATCTCTTAATCTCTTAATTACTAAGATACCACGATCATAATCCTTCTGAATATTTAAGTCCATATTCACCTGTTTAAAATCATTTCAATTTAACTTTGAGTATTATATCACATTTTAGCACCTTTTGCAAGTAATCAAAACAACAAAACAACAAATAGTGTCGCTTCACTCCACATTTATGATTTTCGATTGATAATTAGTAATTTAATATTGATTTGCATTATATATTACAATGCAGTAGGGGTTAAGGGCATTAACCCTGACCTGAAGAATCTAATCCTCCCAAATTAGAAAAAAAATAAAAACAAAAAAACTTGGGACATTCTGTTAATGAAAAAAAAGTAGCATTATTGATAAAACTTTCTTCTGTCTCCAAAGAAATATATTTTCCAAATTTATCAAGAGTGTCCCATTAATCATTCATTACAAAAGAAAGCAAGAATAAACAACAAAAAAATAATAAATTTAACATAGACCTTAAAGAGACTTGTATTTATCATTTAATTATGATATACATATTGTTATTAGCCAGAACAATGGGGTTTCACCCCCATAAATGTGGAGCGAAGATCTAGCGAAACGAAACTATTGTAAAGTACTCTTGACTTTTTTCATAAATTATGTTATATTTTAATAGGGGTACGGCATGCCGTGCCCTTACTAAAATAACAAGGAAGGTGAACAATGAATGTAAAAGGTTCCGCAATTCTTTCATCTATAAACTACATCAAGGACAAATTTGGTGATGCCGGGCTTGATAAAATTAAGGAAAATTTAACTGATGATGAAAGGGAGATTCTCTCTGATATAATTCTTCAGCCAATATGGTATCCATTTAAACTATATGTTAGCCTTACACATAAAATTGATTCGATCCTTGGAATAGGAGACTTAAGTACAGCAAAGGATCTCGGGAAATATGAAGCTGAACATGATCTGAAAACTATTTATCGAATTTTCTATGTACTCGGGTCACCTGAATTCATTATTAAGCAATCGGCTAAACTCTTCACTACCTATTTTGAAGATGGTGACTTAAGAATAGCTGAATCGGATAAAAATAACGCAATTGCAGAGCTTTATGATTTCCCTTCTCTTGACCAGGCAGTACTACATCGGATTTCAGGATTTATGGAGAAAACTCTTGAGTTAAGTGGTGGGAAAAATCCTACTGCAGTGGTTCGACTTGAATTCAGGGATGCAAAGAAAATAGCCGTCTTTATTTGTCATTGGGAATAGAGATAAACATCGCTTCGCTCTGCTCCACTCCGCATCTATGATTTATGATTGATAATTATTAATTGATAAACCGATTTGCATTATATATTAGATTGCTTTTGTTTAAAACAATGTTTCTTAATATAAAAAAATTATTAATATTTTATTGTTTTCATAATCCTTTCATAAGGGAGGATTAATTTCTTTTGATCAGGGCGTGGACGCTTCGCTAGATCTTCGATGCGACTCGGA
>DAOVMD010000186.1 GCA_030630935.1 Candidatus Mcinerneyibacteriota bacterium
ATTTTAATATTTAAAGCAAAACCATTTTTACTTATTCATTATTCATTCTTCATTACAGAGCGAAGCGATGCTATTATCCCCAAATCATGTAATCTCTGTTAAATACGTCATCTTTTTTTGTTTTTCAGTGTGATCAGTGTGTTCAGTGGTTAAAAACTTTTCTGCTTTCTGCTCTCAACAGCGCAGCTGTATGTGCTATTAATAAAATATGTCAAAGAACTGATTTATATTAAATCATCTTATTAATGAACTTCATTGTAGTTTTATTTTTCATACTACCTTTATTCCCATTCTATTGTTGAAGGGGGTTTATTCGAAATATCATAGACCACCCTGTTCACACCCTTTACATTATTAATTATCTTTGAAGAAATCTCCATAAGATCAGTCTGCTTAAAATTAAACCAGTTAGCTGTCATCCCGTCACTCGAGTTAACTGCCCTGATCGCAATCACATTCTCGTAAGTCCTTGCGTCCCCCATAACACCTACTGTCTTAACAGGTAAAAGAACACAAAACGCCTGCCAAATTTTATTATAAATATTTCGGGATTTTAACTCGGTTATATAAATATCATCCGCTTCACGAAGAATCGATAAACGCTCATCAGTCACTGGTCCAAGTATTCGAATTGCAAGACCGGGACCCGGGAAAGGATGACGGTTTAATAACTCTTTCGGGATTTTAAGTTTCTTGCCAAGCTCACGAACTTCATCTTTGAAAAATTCACGTAACGGCTCAATCAGTTTTAGCTTCATTCGTTTCGGAAGCCCGCCAACATTATGGTGACTCTTGATTGTTGCAGACGGTCCCTTAACCGAAACACTCTCAATCACATCAGGATATAACGTGCCCTGACATAAAAATTTCACATCTTTATATTTCTCTGCAACCTGCTCAAATAATTTTATAAATGTCTTACCTATAATTTTTCTTTTCTTTTCAGGGTCAGAAACGCCTTTTAACTTTTTCAGGAATACTGATGACCCGTCAATAACTTTTAAATTCAAGCCTAACTTCTTCTTCAAATTAAAACGGCATTCTGCAATTTCGTTCTTTCGCATGAGTCCATTATCAACAATAACCGCAATGAGTTTCTTTCCAATCGCACGATGCATTAGAATTGCTGCAACTGTAGAATCAACTCCGCCGCTTACCGCAATAATCACCTGGTTCTTACCAACAACTTCTCTAATTCCATCTGTGGTTGTCTTTATAAAATTCTCAAATACCCACTCGCGTTTAATATCACAATATTCCTTTATGAAATTCTCAATTATCTTCAAACCAAATTTTGTATGGGTTACTTCAGGATGAAACTGGACCCCTGCAAATCTTCGTTTATCATCTGCAATCAATGTATATTTACAAGCCGAAGTTCGGGCACCATTGATAAAACCGGGCGGGAGCTTTGTGATCTTATCTGAATGACTCATCCAAACAGGAAAGTGTTTCGGGAGTCCTTTAAGGAGTTTGGTTCTCTTGAGAATTGTTAGATTGGTCTTGCCAAATTCGCGTTCTTTAGATCTTATGACTTTTCCATTTAATAATTTTACCATTAACTGCATACCATAACATATTCCAAGTACCGGTTTATTTAACCTGAAGATTTTACTCGGGATTTGAGGTGAGTGTTTTGCGTAAACGCTCTCAGGACCACCGGATAGGATAATTCCCTTGATCGCCGGGCTCTGTAAATTTTTTAAGAGAGTATTATACGGTAGGATTTCTGTGTAATAACCCAGCCTTCTAATTCGCTTTGAAATTAACTGGGTGTATTGTGAACCAAAATCAAGAATGATTATTTTTTCATACATTCTTTGTCTGAATCCAATACTTTATTTCCCCATCCCAACCCGCTGCTGCCGCTGTTGAACTTTTCCTTCTGTCTTGATAGACGGGGCAATTATTAATTCTGTTAACTGCATTCGCTTAATACTATCAGCACCAACACTCGCCATTGAAAGACGTAGTGCACCTAAAAGGTTCTGTGTACCATCATCAAGCCATGCAGGACCTGTTAACATCTCATCCAGTGTACAGATCGGTCCTACCTGAATGAGTGTTCCTCTTGGAAGATTCTCGGATGAAGTCGCCATACCCCAATGATAACCGGGGGCAGGGGACTCTTTGGTCTTTGCAAAAGCTGAACCTACCATTACGGCATCTGCGCCTGCGGCAATCGCCTTTGCAATATCACCACCGGTTGACATCCCGCCATCTGTAATAATCGGGACGTATTTCCCTGTCTTCTTAAAATAATAATCACGTGCTGCGGCGGCATCACCGGTCGCTGTGATCTGGGGAACTCCAATCCCGAGAACCTGACGTGTTGTACAGGCAGCTCCGGGACCAATCCCTACCAGAATCGCGGCGGCACCGGTCTTCATTAATTCTAAAGTCGTTTTATATGTAACACAATTCCCGATAATTACGGGAATCTTTAGTTTTGAACAGAATTTATCAAAATCTAATGCTTTATATCTCTTTGAAATATGACGGGCAGTTGTGACAGTTGATTGAACTATGAATAAATCTGCACCGGCTGATTCTGCAATCTCTGCAAAACGTTCGGCATTCTGGGGAACTGATGAGACCGCACAGAAATTCCCGCCTTCCTTGATTGATGAAATGGACTTCTCAACTAATTCTTCCTTGATAGGTTCCTTGTAAATCTCCTGGATAACACTCGTAACCTCTTCACGCTTTGATGAGAGCATCCTTTCATAGATACTGGAAAGATCTTCAAACCGGGAACTGATACCGTCTAAATTTAAAACTGCAAAACCCCCGCGTTTACTGAATTCACGGGCAAAATGGACATTTACCACACCATCCATTGCTGCTGCAATAATCGGAACATCAAACTCCAAATCACCAATCTTCCAGGAAGCATCAACCTCTTTAATATCATAAGTGAGGTCACCCGGAACTAATGCAACATCGTCAAATCCGTAACTCTTCCTTGCTTTTCTCCCCTTTGAAATATACTCGGCCATCCTTCAAACCTCTTTTTCTTTATAATGTTAATTTATTAGTAATAACTTAATGCTGGAACTAAGTATAACATATTCATTTTTTTATGTCAAGAAGAAAAATCAGCAAGCTAAACGAAATAGCATAGTTTTTTCCTATTAAACATCTCTATATCTCTTCAATCCTCACGTATGCTTAGTGACTTCCGATTTATCATGAATCCTAAGGGTAACTCATTTTGTCATTGTCCCGACAAATCGGGATGACTTCCGTTACACTCCAGCCACGCGCTAAAGCAAAGTGCGGCAATCTCTTCAATCCGAAGACCAAAGCATTGTCTCCCAAACGGTGTAGAGGCATTGTTTACTCTCGCAAACAACAGTTTGAGTAAGAAGTAAGAGTTTGCTCCCCTTATCGGGGAGTTTTTTATCTCAAACGTCTCTTACTCATACTCTTACTCTTACTGAAAAATAAAGATAAATTACTTTCACTTTTCTACTCTCTATTCTCTGCTCTCTCTTCTCTGTAGTGAAGCTACAAGCTATCTACTATCAATAAAACAACTGTTCTCAGTTCTCGGTTCTCTGCTATCTGTTTGGTTAACAGAGTTAACCAAATACGCCCAGATCAATTGAACTTAATCCTCCCGTATGAAATATATGAAAACAATAAATTTTTGATGTATTCAATCCGAAGATCATAAGAATTGAATCCTTTCATCTGAAGTAAACATAATTCTGTAAGAAAATGTTAACCCCGCCCCTTCAATTGTTTATCGTAATACGATATATTCCACTCGATCAGAGAAATCCAATCCCTGAATCGGAATGTTGTTAATATGAGTATTTAATTTGTTTACAACAATATATCGTCATACGATATAATGTTGTGTGGTTTCTTTATGATGCAAGGTTTTTTGCATTGATTCACAGAGCTTATCAATGCACTCCAAAAGCGAATCCATAATTCCTTGACTTATATAAAAAAGTATGTTAATATTATATGGAGAAGGAGTTAACATAATTAAAACAGGAGAATAGTATGAAGAGGCTACTTGGAATATTTTTAATATTAATTATTTTCATTGCCGGTTGCGGGAAGGGAGTTGACAAACCTGTCCCAGAAAAGCCTATTAAGGATAAGCCGGTTAAATTAGAAGTTAAGCCCATTCCGGTTCCTGATGATAAGCCTATCTCACCGGATAAGTGGAAAAAGATGCTTACGGTTGACATGGACACTTTTGAATCAACCAAACCCGGTAAGCAGACAATTTACGTAGTATCATTTCATCCTCAGGGTGAGGTTCGAAATATTACTTCCACTGATGAAATAAACATAACATTTTCAGAACCTGTTGCCCCTTTGAAGCAGCTCAAGTCCCATGAAAAATCTTTAATTCAGATAATCCCCCGAATCAGTGGTGAAGGTTACTGGAAAAACACGACTACATATTGTTATCGTATGGACGAGAAACTTGAGTTCTCTAAAAAGTACCAGGTCAAGTTTTTAGGTTATGAAACCTTTACAGGCAAGACTATCAAGCCGAAGGAATGGGTCTTCACAACTCCTACGATTAAAATTTCCAGGACCAAGCCTTATCATAATGCAAAATATCAGACTCGTGATCAGAAAGTATTAGTATTTTTCACACAGGATGTTTCTCCATCACGGATAAAGCCGTTTATTGAGATTCATGCCGGAAGTGATAAGTATGATTTTACAGTACGATATTCGAACAAAGAAGAGCGGAAGCTTTTATATTACTATTATAATAAGAAGCATGAAAAACGTTATATTACAATTACCCCAAGCAAGAAATTCCCGATTGCCACAAATATTGTGGTTCGTTTTTTACCTGGTTTACCTTCGACTGAAGGGAACATTGGTCTGAAGCGTCTCAAGGAATTGAAGTTCAGAACTTATGAGAAGTTAAAAGTTATAAGTGTAGATAAAGACTTTTATCCGGACTTAGGATTCAAGATTACTTTATCTAACCCGGTATTTAGAGATGAATTATATAAATCAATCTCTTTTAATCCCCCGGTTAAATTACAGAAGCCCGGGCATTGGGATTCAAGGGAGATTTATGTTAATGGCAATTTCAAACCCGAAATCACTTATACTCTGAAAATTCCTAAGACTTTAAAAGATAAGTTTGGGCAGAGACTCGATAAGGAATCCACGTACCAGGTTAAGTGTTTGAATTTCTCACCTTATTTTATTGGACCGGCTCCAAACCATTTTGTTTTGGAAAATTATCTTGATAAAACGATTCCGGTTAGTATTAGGAATGTGTTTGACGCGGAGATATTTTATAAAAAACTTTCAAGGAGCGATATCCTTGATTTAACTGAGAACAACAATTTTCGACCCTGGTTATTAGATTTAAAATCTTGTCATAGCTTCAAATGGACCCCGAACGTTGCAAAGAATAAGGGTTATGTTTTTGGTTTCCCTTTAAATGAGATTGGGATACATGACGATGGTTATTACTTTATCAGTTTCCCTGCAATTGGACATGAGTACTCGGGAAGGACTAAGAAGGCTTTTCAACTTACTAACACTGCCTTAGTTGCGAAGTTCAGTCCATCACAGGTATTCATACTCGGATTTAATATGGAGACTGGTGAGCCGGTTCCTGATTTGAAGTATGAAATTTATTCTCACACGAAATTTTTAAAGGAAACCGTTCCTAATCTCATTTCAACTATCTCAGCTGATTCGGATGGTATTGCAGTCTTCAATTCCAGTGATGCTGCAAAGAACTTAATAAAATCTTTTGTCTTTACTGATCCCGATAAAGCATTTATCTGGGGCCAGAAACAGGATATGTTTGATATGTGGGAGTTTAGCTGGAGATATAATGTTTATTATAATTATAATCCTTCAAGTTATTACAACCACCTTCTTGCATTCACAGATAAACATCTCTATAAAGCAGGTCAGACAGTTCGATTTAAAGGGATTCTAAGGCAGGTTTTACTGGGGCATCTTATGGTCCCGGAGATTGAAAAAATTTCCGTGGAAGTTTTCAGCTCAAGGAATGAAAAGATTCACACCGCGGAAATTGGGAAGGATGGCTTCACAAATTTTGGTTCATTTAACGGCGAGTTTGAATTATCCCAAACAGCCCCGATGGGTTATTATAGGATTAAATTCACCATTGAATTTCCTAATGACACCAAGTACTACCGTACCCTAAGTTTTTCAGTTCAGGAATATAAACCTGCCAAGTTTGAGGTTAAGGTCACGATTAACCAAGATCAGATAATCTCGGGTGAATCCTTATCGGGAGTAATAAACGGTAAGTATCTTTTTGGCACACCCATGTCGAAGGCGAAAGCAAATTATGCCTGGATGCTTCAGGGAACTTATTATTCCCCGCCTAACTTTGACGATTATTCATTTGGTACATACGATGCATATTACCGTCACAC
>DAOVMD010000168.1 GCA_030630935.1 Candidatus Mcinerneyibacteriota bacterium
CTTTAAGGAAGGATCATCACGAATCTCAACCGCTGGAAAAAACATATCCATATCAACATGCATGATTATCTTGACTGAATTATTCATCGTCATTTCGGTTTCTCCTATTATATTATACTATACATTAGTATAGTTTGTCAAGTTTTTTTTGAGGATAATTATTCTAATGCGCAATTAGAAATAGTTTGATTTATTGTTATATTTATGATATAATTGTTCTAGGAATAAATTATGGCAAAAAAACTTATAACAGATACCAAAAGAGGGATATTAACTTTAAAGCGATTAATCAAAGCTTATAATGATAAGAAATTTTTCAACTTGGTAAAATTACCTGAAGAAATTCTTCCTGAAAATCTTGAGAAGGGAACTAATGCACATCTTCTTTTTTTAACATTAGTATCTTCAATTGGTTATTTACGAAAAGAGGAGTTGCTCTGGAATGCAGCAAGGGAGACTTATGAAGATGATGATCTGCGATATTTATTCTTCCCTGATCAGATATTGAATCATCCTTTGGAAAAGATAGAACATGATTTGAAAGAATGGAGTCTTTTATTAAGTTTAAAGTCTATTAAGAACGATAAGATAAAGTTCAAATCAGTTGACCGGAGAACGATTAAGGAGAATGATCTTGCAATCTGGATTAATATGTCCAACTTACTCAAGACTTATGATTCCAGTGTGGTAAAGTTATTAGAAGCTTATGATATGGATGCTCTTAAAATAATTGATGTGTTTACACAAGTACCTTTAGAAAATTGTTTTCCTAATTATCAGAAGAAGGAAAAAATCATAATCTGGTTATTACGTCTTAAGGAAGATGAAAGTTTGCCAATTATAAATTTTGACAAGATTCCAATGCCTGTAAATTATCATGTAATTCGAGCAACTTGTTTTTCCGGTTCAGTAACTGGGATTGCCAATTCAATCGAAAGTGATATACCAAAGTTAATTGCAGAATATTGGTTTGAAATGGTAGAAGATAAAGATTATGATCTTAATTTGAATCCTATTGAATTTGAGAGGTATCTCTGGTTGCTTTCCAAATACGGATGCTCCAAAGGAAGACAGGGTTACAATTGCAGCTTTACAAAAGACTGCCCTGTTGGAGATTTTTGTTCAAGAGGTGAGATAAAAATTCTCAATACATATATGACAATTGATATAGTTCAAAGCAAAATTAAAGAAAACTCTTTAGAAGAAGATGAATAAAATGGGAAAAAGGGGAATACTTAACGCTAATTTTATAAAAGACTACAAAGCAATAGTTGACTGCTTAGAAGATAACATTGCAATCTTTAGTATCCCTGACGGAAAGCTGGTATATTATAACAAACCAGCAAGAAACTTTTTTGGATATTCCATTAAGGAAGCGCAGAAAAAATATTTCTATGACTTTGTACATAAGGATTATATCAAACTTGTTAAAAAACTTTTTAAGGAGAGGCTCAAGGGTAATAAATCAAGCATGCGTTATATGGTGAAGGTTTTAACAAAGAAACGCGGTTATGTATTTGCTGAAATATCTTCACACGCTTATCTTGTTAATAATAAAATAATGGGAGTAGAAATTGTATTTCGTGATATTTCAAAAAGGGTTTATCTCTCTGAACAATTAATTGAACAAAAAAACATTTATAAAATATTCTTTAATACAATTAATCTGCCATTCCTGGTTTTTAATAAAGATTTACTTCTTCTTAAATGTAATACTAAAGCATATAAGTTTTTCAATATTAACAAGGGTCTTATTCTTCCATCAAAATTAAAGATTAAGGAGCTGATCTCCAAGGGCAGCTTTAAAAACTTACAAAAACTTTTAAATAAAGCCAGAAGGAGAAAGAATTTTAATACCATATTAGAAATCACCCCATTTGCAAAACCTGTTGAAATTTGTGATGTAACAATCAACCTATTGCCGGGAACAGGTACTTACATTGCATCTTTTCATAAAATAACAGAAGAGGTACATCTTCAGAATTTATTAAAGCAATCAGAATTTAAGTATCAGTTTTTAACTGAAAATTCCAATGATATTATATTACTATTGAATGCAAAGAAAACTATTGTACATGTTAATAAGCAGATTAAGCGTTATCTCGGAATATCTCCTAAAGAATTACTCGGCAAGAATTTTTTGCATTTAATAGAGAAACAATCCAAACGTAAAGTAAAGGCTCTCTTTGAAATCAAAGATTTCAAGAAGAATAGAGAATTAACGATAAAACTAAGAACCCAAAGCGGGTTGATAAAATATTTTAATTTATTAATCAATCCGATAATTTCAAAAGAAGGACCTATACAATTCCATATTACACTGAGAGATGTTACAGAGCATATAAGAGATGAGAAGGAGAAAAAATTAATTCATAAACTCTCACAAAAGATATTTCTTGCAGATGATTTTAATTCAATTTTAAAATTAATTTCATCGACTTTAATTGAATTAAATAATTCGATTGTCCTAATTGAAAAGATTGATTGTAAGAATTCAATAAATAAGTTCATTGAAATAAACTATGATAACCTGGATAATTTATATGATCTTCATAAAGGTTTTATTAATGAATCCACCTTTAATGAGTATCTAAAAAATTATTTAAATGATTTAGTTTCAAAAGATCATAATAAATATTTCTTAAAGACAATGCTAAAGATATGTAAACAGAATAGAAATAAAAACAAAAAGAAATTTAAACCACCAGAAGTTATATTCAATATTGATTCAAAAACCTTTCTTAAATTTGAGCCTAAACATCAAACTTTCTTCAAAATTGAAAATGTTCAGAATTTCTATTCAATTCTGATAAGGAACAAGGATGATAAAGTAATTGCTCAGTTGTCTTTATTACGAAGAGGTGATAAACCTGATTTCAGCAGTAACGAAATACAAATGTTTAGAATAATCTGTGATACTATTGGAATTGCAATCGAAAGGGATGAAGTAATGAAGAAAATTTCTTTTTCGGAAAAGAAATTCCATTCAGTCTTCTCAAAAGCAAATAATATGATTTTAATCACAAAACCGAATGGCGAAATTATTAATATAAATAGGAAAGCAATTAATGAATTGGGTATGGGTAATGTAAATTTATGTGAAGCAAATTTCTTTACATTTTTCTCTAAGAAGCAGCTTATAGAAATTCGGGAGATTTCAAATGATTTTACAAAACCAATCAATAAACTTGAAATCACATTAAAAACTTTGGGGAACAATGATATAATAACTTTATTTAATTCAGTACCCATAGATTTAGACGGCAGTAAAATCCTGATTTTTATCTTGCGAAATGTAACAAAAGAACGGAAAAAGGATCAGGACATACTTAGTTATGCAATGGAACTCAGAAATAAAAATCTTGAATTAATTGCCCTTGATAAAGTGAAAGATGATTTCCTGGCAAACTTTTCTCATGAGTTTAGAACTCCGCTGTCATCTATACTTGGTTACATGACATTTATTTCTGACAAAAAACTCGGTGATATTAATGAAAATCAGAAAAAAGCTTTGGATGTATGTATTCGTAATCTTGTTCGTTTAAATAAAATGCTCGATAAATTATTGGATCTTTCCCGAATAAAAGGTGATTATTCATATGCATTCGAGAAAATTGATCTTTTCCAAGTCTTAAAAGAGAACCTTGATTTCATTAGGCCTGAAGCAGAAAAAAATAAAGTAATACTTACGCACAAGATTCCAAAGGGACCTTTCTTCACTTTGGGAGATAAGAATTCATTGACACAAGTATTTATAAATCTTCTTTCAAACGCAATTAAATTCAGTCAAATAAAGGGAAAGGTTTCAATTAATGTTAAGAAATTAAAGGAAAAAGTTCATGTTAGTATAAAAGATAATGGGATTGGGATTCCTGCTGATATGTTAGATTTTATTTTCCATAGATTCTTTCAGGTCAAGGGTTCTCACTCAAAAAAAACCGGGGGACTTGGAATTGGCCTTTCAATAGTAAAAGATATTTTATTGAAACATAATATTAAAATTAAGGTAAAGAGTAAAGCAAAGGAAGGAACTGAATTCATCCTCACATTTCCACAATATGAAACCAGGGTTATTAAATCTAATGAAAAAGCTGCATTAAACTTTTCTCCTCAACAAAAAAAGAAATTACACGGTAAATCAATATTAATTGTCGATATAAAAAAAGAAACTGAACTATTTTTGAAGAAATTATTTAAAGATATCAAAATTAAATTGTATTTTTCAAAAAATGGTAAGGACACATTTGATCTATTAAAAAAAGAAAAAATCGACTTGATGTTTATTGATTTCATTCTTGAAGATTGCAATGCAATTGAATTACTTCAGGCGGTTAATAAAAATAAATCAATAAAAAATACTTCAATTTATGTTTTCTCACCAATAAATATTCCTAATATTCAGCAGGAAGCATTGAAGCTTGGAGCAAAGGCTGTTCTCCAGAAACCCGTATCAATGAAACATCTTATGGATATCTTAAAAACCAAATTTAATTTATAATTTCAAGGGATAAAAGAAAAACAAAAATAAAAAACAAAAAAATATGTTTCTTCTCCAACAAAGTTGGTAAAAAACAAAAGAAAACAAAAAAAAACTCCAAAAAATAGACAGGGACTTTTACGAGATTTGTAAGAGATTATATATAAAAAAGAATTTATTGTTTAAATCAAATGTTTTTGAAAGCCATTTATGGCTATTATGAAAATGATGCGTAGCCTGGGGTTTTAACCCTAGGAAAACGATTGAAGAACCATCAGCCATTTATGGCTAATTATGAAAACAATAAAATATTAATAATTCTTTATATAAAAATATATAACATTTCATTCGAAGATAAAAAAAAATAGATTGCCGCGGTCGCTATGCTAGTTCCTTCGCTTCGCTCTGGATAAACTCCATGACAAATAACGTTTGCAGGTTTAAAAACGGTAGAGAATTCGGTTTATCAATTAATAATTATCAATCATAAATCATAAATGTAGAACGAAGCAAAACTAAGGTTTATAGAGCTAACACTCTAATGATTTCCAAGATTTCCAGATCAATTTTTTTTGGTCTTTTTAAAACTTTCTCAAGTGGTGTGGTAATATAATTATTCCCTTTGATTCCTGTCATAACTCCGGTCTTACCTTCGAGTAAACTCTCAACTGCAATACAGCCAAAACAAGTTGAAAGAATCCTATCAAATGCACTTGGTGACCCGCCTCTCTGCACATGACCAAGAACCGTTTCTCTGATTTCCCAACTAATCTTCTGTTCAAGATATCTCTTTACTTCATGAGCTTTTGCCGCACCTTCTGCAACTACGATAATTGTATTAGTCTTTCCCATTCGCTTTCGTTTTTTAATAAGATTCAAGGTCTCTTTATAATCAAGTTTAATCTCAGGAATTAAAACAATATCTGCACCTGCAGCTAACCCTGTCATTAATGCAATATACCCCGAATTGCGGCCCATCACCTCAATAATGAATAGTCTGTCATGTGATGAAGCGGTATCTTTAATCTTATCAATTGACTCCATAACGGTATTTAAACACGTATCTACTCCGATTGACATGTGTGTGTATGCAATATCATTATCAATTGTACTTGGAATACCAATTACCCTTATCCCCATTGATGAGAGCTCTTTTGCACCACGTAATGAACCATCCCCTCCAATTATTACCAGGGCTTCAATCTTATGCTTTTTTAAATTTGATACTGCCTTCTTCATGCCGTGTTTGGTTTTAAATTCCAAAGAACGTGCAGTCTGCAAAACCGTCCCGCCGATATGTAATATCCCCCCAACATGCTTCGTGGTCATTTTAAATATCTCATTATCAATCATCCCTTGATATCCGCTCTGAATCCCAAATACCTCAATACCATTTGAGATACCCTCTCTAACAACTGCTCTAACCGCAGCATTCATCCCCGGGGAATCTCCTCCACTCGTTAATACACCAATTCTCTTGATTTTCATCATTGTTCTCCTAAGTTTGACTTTGATTATACAATATTTTCCTTTTCTTTTCAAGTTTTTTATTGGGGACGTATATTACCTTTTTATCACAATGTACATTTATGTGCATTTAACATGCGTGTTAATCACTCATTCCGAAAGAAAACAAAAACAACAAAACAAAAATATTAACAGGTAACTGAAGAGAACTAACGAGAACTAAAATAAAAAGAGAAAAAATAGCATCGCTTCGCTCTGCAAGTAAGAATAAAGAATGAACAATGAATAATGTCTTGCACTATAAATTGCAATGCTTTGATTTAGATCATCTGTTGCTTAAAGATTCGATTGAATGCAAAAAATATTTAGACCATGAAGGACATGAAGACCATGAAGAAATAGAATAAAAGCAACAAAAAGAAAAATAAAAAAACAATTTACCGCCCGAAAAAACGGGGTAAACTCCGAATGCTCTAAACCACGTGCTTCGCTTGGGTTCAGGATAAACTCCGTACGCAGAGAAAAAAAACAAAGAGAGAAAAACAAAAAATATTTCTACTAATCCTACTTGGTAAAATTTTATTGAGGAAACGTGCCATGGCACGTTTCTACAATCTATAAAACGACTGTTTTCAGTTCTCTGCTTTCTGATCAATGCTATTTGTGATTCAGACATAAGAGAGAGCGAACATATACCGAAACATCAATAAATTCGCATATATAGGAATAAAACCAAATTATTCCGTTTTAAAATACTATAAGTAATATTTAATCAAAAAA
>DAOVMD010000008.1 GCA_030630935.1 Candidatus Mcinerneyibacteriota bacterium
AGGGGGTAGTATTTACCATCGTACAATGGGCAAAAGATAAAAAATTTAAATTAAAAGGCGCAAAATATTTTGTTCAGGGTTTTGGAAATGTCGGGTCATGGACTTCCAGATTATTAAAACCTTATGGCAGTAAATTAATGGCAGCCGAAGACGCAACCGGAGCAATTTATAATCCCAAGGGAATGGACCCGGATAAGTTAACAAAATATGTTAAAGAAAAAGGTGGTGTAGCTGGTTTCCCGGGATCTAAAAAGATTGATCACAAAACTTTTCTGTCAACTAAAGCTGATATCTTCATTCCTGCAGCTCTTGAAAACCAAATCACTAAAGAAACTGCACCACTTTTAAATGTAAGATTGGTTGCAGAAGGAGCAAACGGTCCTACCAATCCCGATGGTGATGAGATCCTGATGAAGAAAAAAATTGATGTTCTCCCCGATATACTCTGTAACTCCGGTGGTGTAATTGTAAGTTACTTTGAATGGCTTCAGAATAAAAGAAGTGAGTTTTGGGAATTAGAAGAAGTTGATGAAAAATTACTTAGAATTCTCTTAAACGCTTATGATCGGGTTAAGAAAAGAGCAAAAGAATTTAAAACCGATTGGAGAACTGCAGCATATATCGTTGCCCTTACTAGATTAGAAAGAGTTTACAAAGAAAGAGGAATCTTCCCTTAATAGAACTACATTTATGATTTATAATTGGGATTTCAAAGACCCATTGTTAAAGGGAGCTTGCTCCCTTGTTAATTGATAAACCGATTTCTCGAACGTTTTTGAATCTGCAAATGTTATTTGTCATTGCGAGATTTTTCAGAAGTTTACGAAGGAAAAACCGTGGCAATCTGTTCAATCCAAAGACCAAAGCATTGTTTCCCAAACAATGTAGGGGTTTCCGGACGGAAACCCGAATCGAATAGACATAATTCTTCGATATAATCAGGGAAAAAACTTTATAATCACCGAGGAAGCAGAGAAAGGAAGGCAAATCATTCCGGTGTCGTGACACCCAACGTGGTTTATGGTTCATTTCTGCGCCACGAATCCCCACGTAGTTCGTTGGTTTATTGTTATTCTTATCCCGCGATGTGCTTCAAGTTTGGAATCACCTCCCGTTGATCAACGACTTGTTTAAATGAGATTGCAGCAATCGCTGCGCTCTTCAATCTTCAATCCGACACATCAATACAATACCAAGGTAGATTGTTCTCCATGAAGACACATGGCTCTTTATTACAGATAAATATTAAAGTACAATCTTATTGAAGTTATTAGTAAAGGATCTCATCAGCATTATGATCTCCGTGCTCCTTTTCTAAACAATCCTCACATAAAAGCACTTCCCTGTCCTCCTCTTGTGAGCATTCGATACAAATCCAAGTTGCAATTGTTTTCTTTCCTTTAATATTGCATTCCTCACAGTAATCATACTTTGGCTTGTTCCTGGAAATTACCCGGGATATGTTAAAATTCCCGGAAAGCATGCTTAGCCTTTAATATAAAGTACTCTGTGTCCTTGGAGCTATATAACTGCGCATATATATCTTGTCATCAATAAAGTATTTTTTCAGTTACAAATTCTGCTGCGAACAAAGTGAGTCGTATATACTGTATTAGGCAATGTATTGCCATATCATTTTCTCTGTACAATATTATCCCCGCTTATTCAAAAAGATTGCGATTATTTCTTCTTAAGTATTTGTAGTTTTTCCAATGTCTTTTCAATAATGATTTTTTCTTTATTGAAATACTTTATCATCCTGTTAAGACATTTTTGCTTTTCTTTCGCATCACCAAGATACTTAGCACAAGCGGACATAAACTCTTTTGTTTTTGTTATGTTTGCATTTACCTCATCTGGTATTTTCTCGCTGTCATGCATTACTGCATCGTTGGGACATATATCGTGGCAGATTCCACAACGAATACAGTTCGACATATCTATTACTGCCACACCATTCTCTAAAGAAATTGCTCCTACGGGGCAAGACTCAACACATACACCACAACCAACACAGCTTTCTCCTTTTATCCATGGCATCTTATCAAACCTCCTTTAACTTTTTTGGTTTTTCTATTTCATCAGGTAATATATCATATAACATCTTGCGGATAAAAAAGTTCCCGAAGTCAATTTGGGGTGAATCTTTGATTTTCCACTTTTTCCTTTGTTTAATTATAACACATTTAATCTTAAAAATCAAATCTCTGTCAATAAAAATGGAGTATAAAAATCTTTTTTTTATTTCGTCCGAATTTCTGTGGATATTGCTGTTACTCTAAAAATTACAAAAAGTGAGAGAATTATATTAAGTATATTATTTTTCAAGGTATCCAATTAAAGCGATTTTGCATGATTTCCTTTTCACCTTTTTATTCATCAGGCACTTCCTCGAAAGTGTGGGGTTTATCCCGGATACAAGCCTTTTAGTGTAGAACTATTGTTTTTTCACTATTTAATAATATAAGGAATTACTCCCGTTGTCGGTTTCTGTATGAAATTTTTTAAAATAAGATATTCTGTTATTTCTGTATAAAGGAAATGATACCACCATATAAAATATTCCTCAAATGTGATTTCTTTTGAATAAGAAGAATTTTGATAATTATTTTCAAAGAAGGTTCAATTTTTTTCTAATAAGTTAATTATATCATTTGTTATAATATTTGCTATATTATAAAGTACCTCGTTATCCTTCCAATCAAAAACCGGAACAGATAATTTATTCCCTTTCATCATATTTATTTTATTGAATCCCTTTTTATAAATATCATTTATCACATAATCGGGATTATCTGAAAGTTTTATCAGTTCTATTAGCAATTCTTTCTTAATTTTCTTTTTATCTTTTGATTCTTTTATACCAAACCATTTTTTGAATTGTTCTTTTGTAAGTGTATTAAAATTAGTTCTTTGCCTCTCATTACCATAAAGACTAAATAGAATTCCTCTGTTTCGATTAAAAAGGAGAACAAATAGTTTATCTAATATGGTTCCATAATATTGCGATGAATTCCCATAGATGCCAAATGCTTCTTTCTTATCACCTTTTTTCATTTCTTGAAGTGAATAATAGTAATTCATATTATTTCTCGGTGTTCGTTTGCTTTTTAAAAATTTTTCCTCAATAATGTTGATTTGCCAATTATCAAGTAATACATTGCTTAAGATAAGTAATGATACTCTTGAAAACTCTATGTTTTTGGAACACGATATTTTAGCATATTTCTTTTTTATTTCAGGTAATTTCTTGATTATAATCTTACTAATAATTTCTGCAAGCAATTCTGTTTCTTCTCTTATTTTTTCACCGTCTCTTAGTGATATTACCATCACAGTAGGAAGATAACCAAATTCTTCATCCTTCTTAATCAATTCATCTTCAAGAAGTAGATTAAGTTTTGTTTGAAATTCATTATCAGACCAACTATAATGTTTTTTGATCTCTTTTAAAGAAATGCGATTATGCAATAAAATGAGTATATCATCCAAATTATTTCTATAAATATTAATAGTGGGATAATTTTTTCCTGAAGAAATCATGTTTGCCGAATATTTTGATTCCAAAATCCTTGCAAGGTCTTGGCTATATCCGGAAAGTGACACTAATAACAAGAATAATATGATTGTTAATCGCTTTAACATATTTTAACCTCCATAAGTATCTTAAAATTTTCAAATATCATTTCCTTCTTTAATCCCTATCTAATGGATTCACTATCTTCTCAATTTGCCTTTTTATTATTCTGATTTTATACTTTTTCATCTGCTTAATTATAACACATTTAATTCCATAGGTCAAATTTTTAGGGTGCGGATTATTATTGATTTTTATTATAAACAGAATTGTTGAACTCTTAAACCATTGAACTATCAAAACTTGTTTAACACTTAAACGTTTTTATTAACACTTAAACCATTCAACTATCTCAACCTCCGCACACTTAAACGTTTTTATTAACTCTTGAACTATTGAACTATATCAACTCCCGCACTCTTAAACTTTTTTATTAACACTTAAACCATTGAACTATCTCAACCTCCGCACTCTTAAACGTTTTTATTAACTCTTGAACTATTGAACTATATCAACTCCCGCACTCTTAAACATTTTATTAACACTTGAACTATTAAACTTTTTACTTTTTTTATTGTTCCTTGACAAAGTATTTTCCAAGTGTTATAATATTAATATAGAAACAAGATAAATAAAAGGAGAAAAGAATGGGTGACATTATTCAGATTTCAACTACAACCGAGAAAATCACTGAAGCAGAGAAGATTGCAAACCTTCTTATTGACAGTAAACTTGCTGCTTGTGTTCAGGTAAATGGTCCTGCTATCACACACTATATTTGGAAGGGTAAAAAGGAGAGAAGTGAAGAGTTCATCCTTTTTATTACAACAAAAAAGGAACTATTCCCGGAAATTGAAAAGGTTATTAAAGAAATACACGCATACGAAACACCAGAAATTTTAATTATCCCTATTATTGGTGGAAGCAAGGAATATTTGGATTGGATCGAAAAAGAAACTAAGTAAATTCCCGTATGTCCGTAGGACATCGGGATCTGTTTTGTTTTTTTTCTGCACTCTTTGCGCGCGCTGCGGTTAATGATTTTTCTTTTTGTTTTTTTCTGCCGTCCCTACAGGACTGAAATTTCTTAGGGTTATCTATTCCCCGCAATAAATTGCGGGGCTACTATCGCTTTGTCTCTACGGGACAAATATTAACGATAAATTTTTTGTTTTTATATCATGCAGGTGTTTAAATTCTTCTAGTCAGGGTTAATGCCCTTAACCCCTACTGCTTTTACTCATATCTTTTTATTTCTATATTAAAAAGTTCTCATCAGTTCTCCCGATACACTTCGCGTTGGGATCACCTCTCTATGTTCGGCGATCTGCTGATTTATTGTTTTGTTTTTAAATTATTTCATCGAGACATGCCATGCAAAAGCAACTCTGTTGCTTTTGCAGAGAGCAGATAGCTGAGAACAGAGAATAGAAAAGAATTTGCCTTCATTTGATAATTAAGGGTAATTATAATATTTCTTGTTAAGAAACAACGATCTGAGCCAAGCGAAACGATAACATTTGAACTATTGAACACTTGAACGCATGCGAAGCATGCATTGAACTCTTTAATACAGAGCGAAGCGATGTTATTAAATCTCTATCTCGCCTATTAGGTATGTAATCGCCTGACCTGAAATTTCGACTCTTTCCCCTAAGTCTTTACAGAATACCTCCCCCTGTCTTTCTGAAACTTGGAATGCATGAAGTTCCTTCTTCCCCAATTTATTTGACCAATACGGTATTAACGTTGTATATGCTGATCCCGTAACAGGGTCTTCATTAATCCCGGCACCGGGAGCAAAGAATCTTGA
Source organism: Candidatus Mcinerneyibacteriota bacterium (assembly GCA_030630935.1). Classification (GTDB taxonomy): domain Bacteria; phylum AUK180; class AUK180; order JAQVHJ01; family JAQVHJ01; genus DAOVMD01. Next base: position 5,391 of record DAOVMD010000008.1, read on the forward strand.
GACAAAATCAGAATCATTACCAACTGCAGAAATAATTATTCCCAGGCAATCAAGTTCATTTAATATTTCAAAATCAGGTTTTATACTCCTGATTACTTCTTCAGAATTAAAAACTGCAAGATAATCTCGAGACTTTAAAGTTTCAATCGGAGTTGCCTGCAAACCGTCAATGAGCTTTTGCGGGATCTTAACCGGTTCCGATTTTGATGAAGGGAAATTCATGATAAGCATATTGTCATTTCGACTTACTGTTAACTCACCGCTATTTGTCATGAATTTCACAATGTTAATATCAGGTTTAAGATAATTAAATATAACATAAGCAGTTGCTAATGTTGCATGTCCGCATAAATCAATCTCTATCTTTGGTGAAAACCACTTCAATTCAAAGAAATCTCCATTACTAACAAAGAACGCGGTCTCTGAAAGATTATTCTCCGCAGCAATACTCAACATAGTATCTTTATCAAGCCATTCCTTCAATGGACAAACCGCGGCAGGGTTACCCTTGAAAACTCCGTCTGTAAATACATCAATTTGATATAATGGTATCTTCATTTCTTCTCTCCTATCTCAAGTTCTTTATTTTTATCTTTTATAATTATTTCCATAATTTCAATTTCTGATTCCGAAATCTTGTGATATAGTTTTTGTTTTGCAGGGTTCCTCTTCTTTCTGTCACTTACCCATTCAATAAAAATTGTCCCCTGGTCATTTACAAAGAAGGATGGGAGTTTAAATATTTTGTTGAAAGGTTTGAGCGGTAACTTTCTGTCCGGGAACATATGTACCTGAAATCCGGATAAGTCGGAATTATAGTTTATATCTGAATGTGTTTCATTAAAAAATAGCTTCACAGTATCTGGTAAGTTTTTAAAATTATCTGTGTCGCTTGTTTTATCCAAATTTGTTATCCGCAGATACCTTTTCCTTCCTCCTGATTCTTTTAACATTAATCTTGAATATGCAATTTGATATGTAGAAAAGTTTTTAAGAGCGTTTACTTCCGCTTGATTTATTGGAATAATTGGGTAATTTTTCAAGGCTATCAAACTATATATGCTAATAGGGATAATAAATAACATAAAAATTGGAGGATATAACATCTTCCATAACTTTTTTCGAATCGCATCTTCAATTGTACCAAATAACAAAAACCAGAAAAAAATTGATAAACCACAAATGAAAAACAGCCATATTACGGATAGCCACATCTGTACAAACACTAGAATTTCCGATGTTATTACCAATAATCCAAAAACCTCTTTCTTTAAAACATGGGAAAGTTTTGTATTTTTCTTAATTGATTGCATCCATGATAAATAGAAATAAAAACCAAACATAATAATTATTAAAATAAATAGTCCTAATGACAATTCTATTTCTTTAGCTACGAATCCGTAAATATAGTACGCTGTTAATAATAAGAAAATAATAATTGCGGAAATCTTGCCAACTATCCCCATCTCCTTCTTCGACTTATCAGTATCTGGTATAATATTACCATTTTTAATATTGTTCTTTTGATCCCTTATCTTATCTGATTCAAATAAATATAATTTCATATTAATTACCCTTGAACACTCCGTCTGTAAATGCATCAATTTGATATAATGGTATCTTCATAATCAACCCTTTTTTTTAGTATAGCATATAATTTAATTAAAAGCAAATCATTAAATTGTCAAAAACTTTCAACATGATATATGAGAATTGCTTCTGCAAAGCATGCTAAAGCAACTTCGTTGCTTTAGCAGAGAACAGAGAGCTGAGAACTGAAACCAGTCGTTTCTTAGAGAGAAAAAAGCAAAGTACGTCTCGTTAATAACATTTGAACAATTGAACTATCTCAACCTCCGCACACTTTAACGATTATATCGGAATGCATCGATGGTAATTGATGCAAAGTAATTGCATTGATTCGTAAGCTCATCAATGCACTCCAAAATTACCCATTAACATTTGAACTCTTTAACTATCTCAACTTCCACACACTTAAACGTTTTTATTAACACTTGAACTATTGAACTCTTTACTTCTTTGTTTTTTTGTTTGACTTTCATAAGAAAAAATGCTAAACTATTCTTATGAAAAATTCAACTCAAGGACCAAAAGTATTTTATTTTTCAAAAGAACGATTAATCTTTAAAAAGAACAAGAGCTTTTTAATTCATATCCCAGTAGATAATTGCAATTACAAATACCAAGAGAGTTTTACGTTTCATAAATCAAAGCCTTGTATTTCAATATTTAACTATGAAGACTTTGATTACGGTAATTTACTTAAAAGTATCTTATTTATGAAGGCTTTAAATCCGCATTGTATTTTTCTGATTTTAATAAATAGTAATACTATCACTCCTGACCTTGAAGGATTAACCACTATTTCAAATTTATTTTTAATAACAAATGATCAAGCCCCAAGAATTGAAACTATTATAAATAACCTATTTCGAAAACATCGAGAAGAGATTTCTTTTTTGTTTTTCATACTAAAGATAATTACTCGTATTAATAACCCTGTTGATTTCAGGAATTTAAAATGTGATTTTTCTATATCTTCCAATAATCACTTTAACAAATTATGCAAGAAATATTTCAACCTTTCTCTTAACCAAATAAAAGATGCAATTATAATAGATAAGATCTTAAACTTTTTAAAATTCTCAATGAAGAATGCCTCTGAAATAGCATCGGAGTTAGGATTTCGGGATGTTTCTTACCTGACACATTTCTTCAAGCGAAAAACAGATGTCTCCCCTTATCAATATAGAAAATTCTATTACAATAAGATTTCTAAAATTAAATGTAGTTTACAATATAATATTAACAATGAAAGAGATTGTTTAACCATGGAGTCAAAGCAGTCATGAAGAAAGACGATTTTTCATTAACAACTTTTAAAGATGCGATCAAACTATTCCACTCTCTTTCTTATGAGGGAAAAGAATTCCCACAGGGAATGTACTCAAAGACTCTAGCAGAAATTGAGATTTCAGAAACTCTAAGTGACCTGCTTTATGTTCTTGAAAAATTTAATCCGGATTTCGATCCATTTGATTGGGGGAAAAAAATCAAGATTGCAATCGGGTGTGATAAATTTCCATTCTTAAAATTAGTTCTGCAGGAGAGTCCAATCAAAGGAGAATATGGTTTTCTTGTTGACAGGCATTCTGAGTTCTTAGGACATAAAGTAAGTATTTCATATGAAAAAGAAGTTGAGTTAAAGAAATATTTAAATGACTTAAAAAATAAAATCGAGGATATTTTTTACGAAAATCACCTTCCAAGTTATAAATACCTGATTAAGAAGTACATTGACGAAAACAGTCAGGATATTCCATCGTCAGAGCGAAAAGGTTCTATCTTACTTGCAGAGGATGAGCCTGATGTTCACGACCTTTATAAAATGGAACTTGAGATCATAGGATACTCTGTCTGTTCAGCATACTCCGGAGAAGATGCATTGGATATGGTTGATGAAAGTGACTTCTCTTGTGTTGTTCTGGATTTAATGATGCCGAATGTTAGCGGACTCGATGTCCTTGAAGCAATTGGTAAGGAACATAAATGCATTATACTCTCCGCACTTGCTGATGATAATACTAAAGAAACTTGTAAAAACCTTGGTGCTGCGGCTTACCTGGAAAAACCTGCGGAACAAACTGAACTGGAAATCACAATTGAGAAAGTACGAAAAGGTGAACATTTAATTTAGGAATCATTTCAACTTTTTAAATTTCAAACATCCAAAATACAAAACAAAATAAAACCAAAAATAATAAATATTTTTAATTATCCCTTCGAAGACCAAAGCATTGTATCCCAAACAAAGTAGGGGCGACCGGCCGGGCGCCCTGATCATAAGAAATAAAACACCCATTCGATAAAATAATAAAAAACAAGAAGAAAGAAAAAAAATTGCTTCAGCAGGTTGACGACCGAAGAGAGGAGATCCCGCTCACTCCGAAGTGAATCCGGAGTAAACTGCGTGCATCGGGAGACTTTTACGAGACTTGTAATGGAAAAATTAAAAACGTTTGATTGTCATTGCGAGAAATGAAGTGACGTGGCAATCTTATCTTTTATCTATTAAACGACTGTTCCGGAGTCCAGATACCCTAACGAAGTGCGTGGTTCAGGGTCTGATATCTGCACTCTGCTTTCTATTTGGTTAACTGAATTAACTGAATATGTTATTTATTGCTACTATGAAAAAGATTCGTATCCGGGGGGTATTATTTTCTTCGAAAACAACAGTATCAAGATTGATCGCATACCACGTTGAGGTTGTCCGTCAACCTGTGGATAACTTATTTGCTAAGAAAAACGGAAGGATTGTCATTAACGAATCGAAGATCTAGCGAAGCGTCGGAAAGTGCGGTAAACAGCGCATTGACCGAAGTAATCTCGCTTTTAAGAAAAACATTAGATTGCCGCAGTCGTCGCAATATTCCTCCTTCGCAATGACAAAATGGAGTTATCGGACAGCCTCCGTTGGGTACACGACACAGGATATCAGATCGAGACTGTACTAAATGCTTAAAATACTTTGTCTCGATCTAGATCTATATAACTGTGCATATTATTTTCGACATAACTATTATTTATAATTATTAAAATAATAACTGTTCTTATATATATTATCATGATATTGTTATGTTATCATTTTTAATTCAGATACACAGTCTCTTCAATAAACCTATTATTGTTCGTGCCTGTCCCACTAATTACTTCTTATTGTAAAAAGTATTTCCTAAAAATATTAAAATGTCAGTTTCGCGATTTCGTATATACGAAATCGCGACATTGGAAAAATAGATTAAAAGAATATTTTGAATGACGATTTATATATTCGCAGTTATATAGATCCAGCGTGATCTATCTTGGAAACATAATCTTCGCCAAAATAATTGGAAAATAAAATGTTCTTTAACTCTTTTCGTTTATGACTCCCGGCAAACTTTTTGGACATGACATCAATTATATTTTTCTTCTCTGCCTGATATCCAAGCGGGGTCAATGCAACCACTTTATAGTCTTCAGGAATATTAAGAAACCTCCTTACTTTCTCCTCATTAAACCACCCAAGCCAGCAAGTTCCAAGTCCGACATCGGCAGCACCTAACACGAAGTGTTCCATTGCAATTCCAAAATCAACTAAATAATATTCCATACCATTCATCTTCCCTGACTCAACAGGTTTTGCAAGACCAATCACTATAACCGGAGCATTCTTAATCCATAGCTTATTCGTATTGAAACCGGTTTTCTTTATTAACTGCTGTTTGGTCTCGGGGTCTGAAATAATAATAAATCGCCAGCATTGCTTATTCTGCCAGGATGGGGATAACCGCGCACATTCAAGTGCATATAATAACTTATCTTCTTCAACTGGTTTTGTTAAAAAAGACCGGACACTCTTTCGCTTCTTTACAAGCTCTAAAAATGACATATATTTCTCCGTTTTTCCTTAATTTAAAATGAAGCTTCTTTGCTCACTCTTTTTAAATTTGAAACTAAAAATATTATTATTAAAACTAATAGAATGAGACTTATTAATATGAACTTAAAAATCATCTGTGGAACGGCTGAATAAAGAATTGAGGAGATATATCCCAGGAATAGAAAATACATCAGGATTAAATATGAAAAATAATTCTCTTTAAGAAATAGGATCAAGAATCCAATTAACGCAGTTAAAAACATTAATATAAACCAAAACAAGTAGTAAAAAGCCGGGAAATGAAACCTTGAAATTGCTCCTGTCAGAATAATGCTGAGTACAATCACATAAGCAAACCATATCTGTGGATTTAAATAATTCTTAATAATAAAATAAAGAATATATAAAAATATGCTTCCGCTAACTAAAAAAAGAATCCCTGTTAATACCAAATTAATAGTCAAATAATGTAAACTTAAAAACCTCGGGTTAAAAATTGGGACCGGTAGATATGGAATATTTAAATTTATGGAAATTATTTGATAAAATTTAATGAGTGCAAAACTAATGATTGCTGCAAATAATCCCTTCAAAATAGAATCTCTAATATAAGCCCAATGATATTTCTTCTTATATGGAATAATAAAATCAGTTGATGTCCTTTTAAAGTTCACCTGATAAAATAAGGCGATTAAAAAGGCGAATCCAACACCTAATAAAACAGATGACATAAATTTGGAAGACATTAGAATAACAAAATACTTTATTAATTCAACTGAAGTATCATAATATAAAAGATCATTTTTAATAATTAACAATTTAGAAATAAAATGAATTAAACCTAAAATTATTGTGACTTGAAATATTTTTTTAAAGGGAGTCTTAACAGTATTTAAATTTGAGAAAAATGTCAATAACATTAGTGCTGTTATTAAACCAAGACAAAATACTAAAAGGATTGAGATTAAAGTTTGAAAACCATGTTGTTTTTCCCTTTCATCCTTCCAATTCTCCGGAATCTTAAGGTTTAAGCCCGTAACCAAAACCTCATCCCCCTGTACCCGAACTGTTAACTTTGGATACGCATCATGAATCTCTCCGGCTTTATCTTTCCACGTAAAAGTAAAATCCGTCCGGTTCTTTCGCTGTTCAGTTTTTACGTCTAATTGCTCAAATCTATCTTCTGAAAAATACGGGAGTAAACGGTTTAGCTCATCATTGATTAGAATTAAAGCCCCTTCTCTTTCAAGGTTCGCTCCGGGAGCTTCTTCACTCAGGTGATGAAGATAGTGGTGAATCTCTCCATTAAATTTAATTATAACATAATAACTTTCCTTATCTTCAGGCTTATAAAATCTAATTATATAATAAAAAGGTTCCGCAAGATATTTTTCATAATATTTTTCAACTTCACTTATTATAATTTTCTCCCTTAAGAAATTAACGGATTCCTCTATAATGACCTGACGATATGCTGAGGTGATCCCGGAACAAATATCAAATTTTGTTAAATCAACCTTTTTCCTTTCAAGAAACTTTTTCGCTCGAGCTTCTGCTTCTTTAACTGTCGTTTCTGGTTTGGAAAATAATGTGATTGGAGAATACGACCTAACTGAAATTAACCAAATAAATATTAATACAATTAAAACACCTAAGATCAAGAGCTTGGAAGGTTTCATTTTAACATACTCTAATCCCGGATGATTAAAGTGAACCTCTTTAGTTTTTGTAACTTCAAGCTGATCAGCTTCGTTTAAGATATCAGGATTATCTGAGAATCCCTTATTTCTGAAATAACTTATTAATGACAGAACCAACGGAATAAATACAATCCCAACCACTATTAATCCCGAAATTATAAAATATAAATTACTTGACCCGAAAAGGAACATCCCAACTAATGCGGCATCAATTGCGTAATGCCAGATGAGTGTTGCAAGTATCCCATAACGAATCATTATAATCCCGGCGACTATTCCAATTATCCCAATTTCAATCCCACGGATATAACCCGGTTGCTGCGGGTAATTGCTGTGCAAAAAACCCCAGAGAAATGCAGGAATTATAACTGCTAGAAAATCCGATTTCGTTAACTTCTTAAAAAATGGAATCGCAAAAACTCTAAATGTGAACTCCTCACTTACTGAAGCCATGACTCCAATAGTTAAAGGGAATATCCAGGGGATAACAGTATTCACCATCTCAGTATATTCCGTACCTGCCGGAGCCCAAACTCCAAAATCTTTACTTTTAATATAAAATAATATTACAAAACCGATATGGAACATAGCAAGAATATAACCCCAAATAGAACCTAATAATGTTTCCGTAAGACTAAACCCATTCTTCGAAAACAGTACGGATAACTGGATCTTTTTCTTGAAATACTCTCGATAAATTGATTCTCCGGAAGCAACCGCAAGGAAGATTAAGAATCCCTGGAGAAGTCCTAACGCAAGGCCAGCAAAGCTAAATTGTATAATAAATGCAGAGAACGAATTTGTAACATCATATTCTGCAAGATAAAACGGATACATATTTAGATGAGATAAAACCTGAAGAATAAATATCAATATTCCAAACCTGAATGCAAGCTTGAACTTAATATCCTTCTTTCTAAAACGATAGATAAAATTAATAATTATCACAACCATTAAAAGCACATAAAAGATTGTTGAAATTGATTGATAAAGGTTATTGCCAGAACGAAGTTTTCTGTAGCCCCTCGTCCATTTCTCAGGAACCTTTAAGTATTCCCGATAGCTTCCAACCTCATTACCCTGTATCTTAATAATGTATCTATAAACAGCATCGTCAAGATTAAATCCCCTTACCTCCCATTCAAAATGATAATCTGTCCTATTAGGTTGACGAATCTGTTTCTCTTCCTTTAAAACAAGCTTATTGAAATCTAAACCGACTGTCTCTTTTAGAAATACTTCTGCAATTAATAAAGCTTCGGACTGTTCTAAATTCGCACCAGGACGAGCCTCTTCATAAATATGTTGAAACTCCTTCAGCTTACCTTCTGTATTAAAACTTATTTTGAATTCTTCTTTTTGTAAGGGCTTGAATCTGCGGCAGCGCCAGGACCAAATATTAAATCCTTTCCTGTTTAGTTCCTCAAGTTTCTCAATGCCAAACTCCTTATCAATAAAAACTCCCGCTGTAGAATCCTGAGAAAAAATAATTGTTTTGGAATATGAATCATCTAAATCAAAACCCTGCTCACGCAGGAAATTATCACAGATTCCCTGAATCTCTTTCCGCGAATACTTAAAATCTAACGATGCCTCCGGGAATGCACCCTTGAAATTCCGTACACCAAATAATAAAAACAAGATGCTGATAAGGAAAAATATTAATATTATAAATAAATGTTTCTTTGATATAACTTTCATGAATTCTCTCCTGATTAAAAGTATATTATATCATAAAAGGATTATAAACTGCAATCACTTTTTTATTTTACAGGAGTTTCTCCAAACTGCGGAGCCCAGAACCCTAGCAAAGCGCGTGGTTCTGGGTCATTGCGCCATCGACCGAAGGTAGATCTCGCCTGCGTCCAGGGTCTTCACACTTATCATATGAATCAAGTATCCTGTTGAGGTTGTCTGATAAACTATATTTTGTCATTGCGAGGAAGAAGAATTACGACGACCTCGCCAATCTCGCTGCATTTGAAAACCAACGAATTGTATCCCAAACAATGTAGGGGCGACCGGCCGGGCGCCCTGACCAAATGAACTTAATCCTCCCAAATGAAAGGATTATGAAAACAATAAAAAAAGCATCATTTAAATCGAAGATTTAAGTGATGCACTCCATATAGTACTAAATGCATTCAATACTTTATCTCAAACCAGATTGGTAAATTATTCATTCAAGAACAAACAAATTACTTTTCAAAAAATATTTTTTCTTGCTTTTTTAATTCGAAGTCAGAGACTTCTTTCTCTGTGATCTCGATTTTGGAGAGGTCTTTACCGGCAAATAAAGAGATATCTATATCTTTAAATATGCCATCCTTGTAAATAATAGTAATACAATTTTTTATTGCATTGAATCCTGTTACTTTTGCGCGTTTGCCAAGATATTGAATTGATGTTCCCGGTTGAGGGATCTTTTTTAAGAAATCTTTATAGAAATCCAACTCGTATGTCAAGCAGCACATTAGCCTTCCGCATACACCGGAAATTTTTGCTGTATTGATATTAAGGTTTTGGTCTTTTGCATTTTTTATAGTTACGGTTTCAAAGTTTTGCAGGAATCTATTGCAGCATAAATGAATTCCGCATAACCCGTGACCACCCCTGATTTTTGCTTCATCCCGAACTCCGATTTGTTTCATCTCAATTCGGGTTTTAAATTTAAAAGCAAGTTCCTTTACCAATTCTCTGAAATCAATTCGTCCGTCCGCGGTATAGTAAAATATCCCTTTTGTCCTGTCATAATTATATTCTACATCAATGAGTTTCATTGCTAATTCAAGATTATTAATAATATCGAAACAAGTATCGAAAACCTTCTTCGCTTTTAATCGATTATCCCTGAAAGTTTTTAAATCCTCCAGGTTAAGTTGACCTAAAACCGGGAAAATTTTATTCTTATGATTATCCTCGTCTATTTCCTTTGGGATGGTCTCGACCTTACCCATCCAAACCCCGTCTTCGGATTGAACCTTTACAGTTGTACCGATTGAAAAATCCTGAGATTCGTTAATCCCGAAGTATTCAATCTGCCCTAAAAGTTTATATTTTATTCCTAAAACTGTCTTCATTTAAAACACCTTTCTTAATTTTGTATTATAAATCAAAATGCTTGTTTTGTCAAGAAGGTTTTTCCAATAATTCCTTCTTTCGTTATGTGTACCAGTGACGAATTCTCCATCTTCTCCCAACCAAAACAATCTTCATCAATTTGTTGAGAAGATACAATAGTATATCTCGGTTTTGATTTCAACCACATCGTATAATAATTCGCGACATACTTATCTATCTCTTTAAATTTACAAAATGCAAATATCTCTTTTTCATTTGAGATCAATAAATTCATTGCAGTATAATTCTCTCCAACTTCAATAATTATATTATACAAGCAAACAACTAAGGATTTATAATCACGACCGGACCAGTTTTTCTTTAATCTTTCAAGAATAACCTGGGAATCCGTCAGGTTTTTTACTTTGCCTTCATCAATATAAGGATAAAGAGTTCCATTATGTGCAAGAATAATATCATCATCAATAAGCGGTTGGGATTCTTTCCTTGTTACAGGTGTACCTTTAGTCGCGTATCTGATATGAGCGATTGAAAGTTCTGCTTTAATTTCAAGAGAAGCTGATAGAAAATTATTATCTTCAAATTCTTCTCTACCTCTTCTTTCGTAAAATTGATCGGGTCCCTTTTTCCAATATATCCCCCAACCATCACGGTGCTTAGTCATTGAGTTTCCTTTATTTGAAATTGTACCATGACTCTGTTTTAATAACGAGTTTTTATTCCCGCCTAAATAACCGGCTAAATGTCTCTTCTCTCCAATATAACCAAATAATCTACACATCTTTCCCAAATTCCAGTAAAGTTGAAACCATTACTTTTTGAAATTGAATAAGTTCTTTAATTTCAATAAATTCATCTGACATATGCGCAATTGTTGAATCCCCCGGACCATATCCAATTGCGATCACACCTTTCTCGATAAGTTGTTTGCAAACTGTCGCCCCGCCTAAACCAATTAATTTAACATCCAAGCCACAATGTTCCTTGGCATTTTTTATAATAGCTTCAACAACTACGTTATCAGGAGAAACTTCCGTGGGATTAAGCTGGTCCATTCCAATGAATTCAAACTCACCATTCATGACCTTCTTCCCTACTTCTTCAAAATCCTTAATTATTGTTTCGGGAGTCATACTTGGAAGATAACGAATATTAACCAGGGCTTCCGCTTTATCAGGAACAATATTATGAGCTGCTCCACCATGAATAATATTAACACTCTTTGTCGGAGCATCAAAATAACGATTTGGCTCATGAGTCAGAACAATCGGTTCAAGCTTCTTAATAAACTCCGCAAGCTTGTCAATTGCATTCAAACCCAGGTGAGGTAAAGATGAATGTGCTTTCTTACCATGAGAAATCACCCGGATATTTATTAGGCCTTTCTCTGCAATGTCAATTGCACAATTACTCCCTCCGATATCAGGGATAATTGCGTAGTCAGGAGAGATCTTCTCAGCTTCCATTAAATAACCAACTCCAAGTTTGGAACCCAACTCTTCATCAGCAACCGCACCAATTAAAACCTCACAATTTAAATCATTCTCTATCTTCTTCAGCTCCTTTGAAAGCATTAGAAGAGCTGCCGTTTGTCCCTTGTTATCCGATGAACCACGACCAAAAATCTTGCCGTCTTTTATTACAGGGTCAAATGGCGGGGTGGCCCAGCTACTTAAATCTCCTGCCGGAACAACATCAAGATGACCTGCTAAAAAAACAGAAGGCTTCTTACCCTTGTTAATATAACCAATTACGTTGGTTCGACCGGACTCCTTCTCAAACTTCTCAAATTCAATTGAATTCGCCTTGAAAAAATCAATAACTACCTCTGCCGCAAGGTATTCGTCTCCGGGTAAATTTACAGTTTTTTTTCTGATTAATTCACAGGTTAAATCAATTAATTCCTTCTCCGAATTTTCGATTGATTCAAATATCTTTTTTAAATTCATTGTATCTCCTATTTAATGCTATTTTATCATAATTTATTCTTCTTGTCAAGAGTAGGAAAACAGAGAACAAAGAACTAAGAGTAGAGAATAGTTAAAAGAGTAATCTTTATCTTGATTTATAAAAGAAATTATGATATAATATATTTTGAAAACACGATTTTTAAACATCGAAACTATTTTTAAAATGAGAAAAATAATTTTAATCTTTATATTTATTTTATTTATAATATCAATCATTTCATATACAGATAGCAAAGGATACATTATTTTCTCTACAGATAAAGGTTCTGAAAATGTTCCAAACGATGAGAAGAATAACAGGAAGATACAATCAAAAAAACAAGAGAAAAAATTATACAAAAAAAGAGTTATTATAAAAGAAGATGCAAAAGTTGGAATTATTGATCGAGGACCATATATAGCTAATGCAAGATTCTTAGGTTTATATAAAGAAAAAATTAACCATATTGATATCCATGATCTATCTTCTCGATTTTTCCCTTCAAAAAAGCTTCGGGATTTCAATTTAATAATTTTCCCAACAGGTTCTTTATTCGGTGTTGAGAATGATATTGTATTAAAATATCAGCTTGAAAAATATGTCCGTAACGGAGGGGTTCTTTTTTGTTTCACCCAGCAACACGGGTATGAATTCAGCATTTTACCCGGAGGAGGAGTTAAAGGGATGGGGTGGCGTGAGGATGAAGGGGATCATATTTACTCAGTTTATATTGATGAGTATCACCAAGTATTATCCAATTTAACAGAATATATTGTTAATATTAAAGTAGACGGATATTTCACTTCATACCCTAAGGATACAGTAATTTTGTTAAGAAGAACAAAGAATAATTATCCTGCGATGATTCTATATCCCTTTGGAAAGGGGTATGTAATTGCAACCACGGCATATACTGACAGGAATTTTGGATGTATGAATCTTAGTCATCAAGAAAAAAATGTTTATAGAGATATAATTTCATGGTCTCTAAAAAAGGACCGTGAGAAAATACTAAGTATAAAGAAAGAAGAAACCGTTGAAACTTCTATGGATATTGATGGACCATTGAACAATTCTTATATAGATTCTGTTGTAATAAGTATTAGTGATCCTGATAGAAACATTGTAAATACAATGACTTTTCCAATTTCTTTAGTTAACGGGAAAGCAACTGTTCCTATTTCCTACTCCACTGATAAAAACTCACCTCCTGGCATTTGGTGGATATCATATGTTCTTTTACACAAAAGAGGTTTTAAAATTAAGAGAAAGATACATGGGAAAAGATTTACCGTAGAGGCTCTTCATGAAATTCACACTCCTGACAATTTAATTAATTTAACAGTTTCAGCTCCCGACAATAACGATTCATCAAAACAAAAATTCATAATCAAAATTAAGAATGATCATAATTATGACCTTGTTAAACATCAATTAACAATCGGAAAAAGTAACCCGGTTATTGAGTATCCTGGTAAATATTGGCATAATCTATTTCAGAAAACCATTACCATTCCTGCCAAGAAAGAAATCACGATTAATTGGACAGAGGAAAACTTTGATATAACCAATATATATTGGTTTGGCATATATAAATCATGGGAAGAAAATTATTCATATAGTTTCCCGGGTTCTATGAAAAGGGCTAGAAAGAGTTTTTGGAATATAGATCCCATGAAATTAGAGGGATTGAATATTAACGTTACGCAAAATACAAATAAAAATGCTTATGATATCGGAGAAACAGTAACCTTGACAGTATATATTAAAAATAATAATCCCAATATCAAGCCTGAATTATACACCGAGGTTAAATATGCAGAATTTGAAGAAAGAAGGAGTTACAAACTCGATAAACTCCAAACCTTAGTAGTTAATTTCCCTACTGTAAAAGGTCAACCTAAAGTTAATATAAATACCTATGAAAAAAACACAAGATCATTGATTTATAAATCCTTTAAGTATATAAGAGTTTGTGATACAGATTTAATCATATATACCGATAAGAATTGTTATAACCCGGGAGAAACAATCAATCTAACTATTATTACAACCTAAAATCCCAAAAAATTATAACTATATAGTTTAAATAAGCAAAAATAGACGGAAAAAACGAAATAAAACAAAAAAAGGCTTGACTTTTGGTGAAAAAATAGTTATAATATATATTATAACCATA
>DAOVMD010000181.1 GCA_030630935.1 Candidatus Mcinerneyibacteriota bacterium
CCAACTTCATCACAATGTTCTAAGCCTGCAATTGATCCATTATATCCTGTTGCAAGGATATTCTTCCCTTTTACAATGAGAGCACCTACTTTCTTCCTATCACAAGTGGAACGTTTACTTACCATCTCAGCAATATCCATGAAATAACTATGCCAATCTTTTCTCATCTATAACCTCTTTTATCATTGAGATATACCATGGTAGATCTCTACTAAATTTATAAATAGTTTTTAATTAAATTACTTTATCTCTATACACCCTTCAACCGGGCAAATAGATGCACATAATCCGCAACCAGGGCATTTATCATCATCAACAACCGGTAATCTATCTTCATTTAATGTAATTGCTCCATGAGCACCATCACTACATGCTATATAACAAAGGTCACATTTTATGCATAAATCCCAATTGATTTTTGAGTTTGGATCAGCTTCCTGAACAAGCCCGTCATGTGTAGTAAGGAATGGTAAGGCCTTTCCTTTAATTTCTTCAATACTATTAAAACCCTTTTCATCAAGATAATTATTTACACCACTTAATATTTCCCAAAGAATCCTAAAACCATAATGCATAATTGCGGTTCCGATTTGAACTGTTCCGGCTCCTAAAAGGAAAAATTCAATAGCATCACTCCAGGTTGAACAACCCCCTACCGCAGATATTCCAATATCTACATTTTGTGCCACTTCAGATAAACACATAAGAGCAATGGGTTTAATTGCTGGTCCGGTAATCCCTGCATAAGTACCTTTTCCGTCCACACTTGGAAGTGGTGAGAACGTATCTAAATCCACACCTATTAAACCTTTCACTGAGTTAATAGTACAAACTGCATCACATCCTGAACGTTTTACAGCATTTGCAATTGCAACGATATCTGTAACTTGAGGTGTAAGTTTAATAATTACCGGAGTATCACCCGCAGCATCTTTTACCCACTTTGCAACAGTTTCTGTTGCTTTAGCTGATTGTCCAAGCATCTTCCCCGGTTCATCTCCAAGAGTACCCTGGGGGCATGAGAAGGAACACTCGATCATATCGGCTCCGGCTTTGATTAACCTCTCTACTAATTCCTGCCAATGCTCCTTTTTCTCACCCATAATACTGGGTATCAACATTCTATCAGGAAATTCCTTCTTTAATCTTTTTACTACTTCTTCCACTTCATCAATATGATGCTCGGAAATTAAGTCAATATTAGCAAGTGCCATAGTTTGTTTCCCGTCATAATTTATCCCTGTCATCATGGGATATTTCAAAGGTACTTCCTGCCCTTCTACTGAAGTAGTTTTAAAAACTGCACCGCCCCAACCAACTTCAAAGCCCTTCTTTATAATATCATAATTATCCGAACTGGGAGTTGCTGCAATTAAAAATGGGTTAACCATTCGTTTTCCTAAAAATTCTATTGATAAATCAGCCATTTTTATTTTCTCCTGCTTTCAAAGTAATTATAAATATTTGACGCAACTTCCTTACCTGATTGAATTGCATTAACAGCAGTTAATGGACCGGTAATAATATCGCCAATTGCAAAAACTCCCGATTCGGAAGTCTGCATGTTATTATCTATAATGAGCTCACCACTCAATGAAAGTTCCAGCTTTTCATTTGAAAGCAAATCTTGATCCTTGGTCTGTCCAATTGCAATTATTACTTTATCACACTCAATGATACTCTCCGAACCTTTAATCGGAATGGGACGCGGACGTCCGCTCTCATCAGGTTCTGTGAGTTTCATACGAATAATTTTTATACCTGTAACCTTCCCGGTCTTACCAATGATTTCGATTGGGTTGGTCAAAAACATAATTCGCACACCGTTATTTAAAACCGTCTCAACTTCTGATTTCCAAGCAGGCATATTTTGAAAATCCCTTCTATATACAATCTCTACTTCAGTGTTCGGTAAACGTCTGATTGTATCTGCACAGTCCATCGCAACATTCCCTCCACCAATCACAATTACTTTACCATTACTTAAATCAGGATCCGGTAAAGGTTCTTTCATCGCCCGAATTTTATTTAAAACATTATCAGGATAATATACCCCTTTTAAATTCTCACCTTTTATCCCAAGGTTCTTATATTTTGATAATCCTAATGCTAAAACAATTGCATCATATTCCTTTTTTAAATCCTTCAAATGAATTTTCTTTCCAAGCTCTTTATTGTATTTTAGATTTACTCCAAGGTCTTTAATGAACTCAACTTCTTTAGCAATTATACTTGATGGTAATCTGTAAGATGGTAAAGAATATCTTAATATCCCACCGGCATTGCGCTCCTTATCAAAAACGTCAACCTTATACCCCATGAATCTTAAAAAATATGCTGCTCCAAGACCACCGGGACCGGCACCAATTACTGCAATCTTTTCTTTTTGTTCCTTCTTAATCTTAAAACTTATCTTGAAATCTCCGGTGATTCTTTTATTGCAAACAAATCGCTGTAATTCCCCGATCGCAATAGGATAATTCAATGCCCGGGCACGACAATTCTCTTCACAAAGTTTTTCCTGGGGACAAATCCTTCCACAAACTTCTCCAAAAGGATTATCAAGATAAATTAGTTCTGCTGATCCCTTATAATTCTTTTGAGCAAGTCTCTTTATAAAGCCCGGGATGTTGATACCGACAGGACAACCCTCTCGGCATGGAGCTTCCCAGCAAAATAAACATCGGTTTGCTTCATGAACAGCTTGAGATAGTGTAAGAACCGGATAGACTTCGTCAAAGCTATTTATTCTTTCATTATAATCAAGCTTCTTTGAAATTTTAGCCATATTTCTATTCTCCTTATTAGTAATTGACAATAGGTTTTATTTATTGTATAATATTATATGATAAAAATTTTAAAATGTCAATTAATTTTTTTGTTTTTCTTAATAAATATTATTATGAATGGTTTAGCTAATAAGAGAGAAACACTTGAATATTTTTATTATTCCAGGTTGATTTTGGGAACTAACTAACTTTAGGAGAGATTAAAATGACACCAAGATGGCAAGGTAAACTTGAGAAACTCGATGAGAATAGATTTTTAATCCGGAAGGAAACAATCCCCGGAATGCTGGTGGATGGAATAATCTATTCGGATGATAGATTAAAACAACACCTTCTAAACGATAATACACCTTTACAGGTTTCAAATGTTGCTTTTCTCCCGGGAATTCAGAAGTATTCACTTGCAATGCCGGATATTCATTGGGGATACGGATTTCCAATTGGCGGAGTTGCAGCAATCGATCCGGAATACGGCGTCGTTTCTCCGGGTGGAGTTGGGTATGATATCAACTGCGGTGTGAGAATGTTAACAACAAACCTGTTTTATTCAGAAACAAAAAAATATTTAAGTAAACTCCTAACCCAATTATTCGAAAATATACCTTGCGGCCTGGGACGTGGCGGATTAATAAGACTTAGTAAGAAAAACCTAATAGGCGTCTGTAGAAACGGTAGTTACTGGGCTGTTCAAAATGGTTTTGGTTGGGATGAAGATGTTGATTTTACTGAAGAAAATGGGAGATTGGATGGAGCTGAACCGGAGAGAATTAGCGACTATGCTTTTAAAAGAGGAAGTGCTCAGCTTGGAAGCCTTGGTTCCGGGAACCATTTTTTAGAAATACAAAAAGTACAAAAAATCTTCGACACCGAAAAAGCTAAATACTTTAACTTGGAAGAAGGAATGATTACTGTCATGATCCATTCCGGGTCAAGAGGTTTCGGACATCAGGTCTGTTCTGATTCACTTAAATTTATGAGAAATGCTCCTGAAAAATATGGGTTTAAAATTCCCGATAAACAATTAGCATGCGCCCCGATAAACTCAGAAGAAGGAAAAGCGTATTTAGGTGAGATGAATTCTGCTGCAAACTATGCATGGGCTAATCGGCAAGTTATGACACACTTTGTAAGAGAGAGTTTTGCTAAAGTCCTTAAGAAAAAAAGTGATGAGCTCGGATTAAAATTAATCTATGACGTTGCACATAATATTGCAAAATTTGAAGAATTCGAGATTGACGGTATTAAGAAGAGACTTTTAGTACATAGAAAGGGAGCAACAAGGGCTTTTGGACCTGGTAATAAAAATATCCCTGCCAAGTATAAACCTATTGGGCAACCTGTCCTAATCCCCGGAGATATGGGAACAGCATCATATTTGATGGTCGGTACAGAAAAAGCAGAATTAGAAACATTCGGATCCACAGCTCACGGGGCAGGACGAATGTTATCAAGAGCCGCAGCGGTAAGACAGACTAAGGACCGCTCTATCCGTGAAGAACTTTCAGCTAAAGGAATAATTGTCAGGTATCGCGGGAAAAAAACATTGAGAGAAGAAATGCCTGATGCTTATAAAGATATTGATTTAATTGCGGAGATTGTTGATAGAGCCGGTTTATCAAAAAAAATTGCACGATTAGTACCATTAGCAGTTTTAAAAGGATAAAAATATGCAGACATTAGCTCATATTCAATATGGTTGGCTTCTAGCTAACATTGATAAGGATTTAAACCTAACTGAAAGGAGATTAATCACTTTAGCTGCATTCGTTCCCGATATTGATAGTATCGCACAATTATTTGGAACAGATGCATTTTATAACTATCATCATATTGTTTTACATAATTTCCTAACAATGTTCATCTACTTAGTAATTGCATTTATTTTTACAAGGAGAATAAAAGTCCTTGCACTTACTGCGCTATCCTTTCTTCTACACCTTGGAACGGATTATGTAACTTCAGATTGGCCTCTACAATTATTTTATCCATTCTCCAAATTCGAAGTTACTCTTGAAGAATTTATCCCATCAGAGATAATTATCTCTCTACTTCAACCAATCTTCGCTTACGGAATTATTATTGCAACAATTATTATTCTAATCAAATATAGAAGAACTTTTATTGAAGCATTCTCAAAAAATCTCGACATATTATTAATAAACTTTGCTCTCCTTCCTTTTAAAAACAGATGTGCTTTCGATCAAAACAGAGCACTCTACAAGTGTTCCGAATGTGGGAAAACACTATGTGCTAAACATAGATATTTTATTAAAGGACTAAAAGTAATATGCCCGGATTGTAAAAAGATTTCGGTTAACTCCGTTAACCAAACAGAGAACAGATAGCAGAGAGTAGAGAGCAGTCGTTTTATAGATAACAATATGGGCATCATGGGGACGTACATTATCTTTCTATAACGCTTGTACATTTATGTGCATTGGGTTCATCCTTCTAACGGGAGAATTAAATGCTTATGATCAGGGAGACCGGTCGGTAGCCCCTACTTTGTTTGTGATACAATGCTTTGGTCTTTGAATGAATACATCAAAAAAGGATTAGTACCATAAGAGTTGTAAACGATTTAAAAAAAGAGGAAATAAATTTTAATTATTCAATATTTATATTTTTCCAAAGAAATAATTTCAGGTCTATACTGCCATCTTCCCTGAATTCAATACCTTCATCTTCCAGAAGCTTTTTCTGGGTTTCAAGCCCGGCACCGGATCTCAGGGATATCTTACCCTGACTATTTACGACTCGGAACCAGGGCAATTTTTCTTTTCCGGAAGAAGAATGTAAAATATAAGATACTTGTCGAGCTGCACGGGGACTCCCGGCAAGGCGAGCAATTAAACCATAAGTTGCAATTTTACCCTTTGGGATTTTTTTAATTAAGTAAATTACTTGTTGATAAAATGTTTTTTCCATTTTTCTGTTCTTTATTCTTTTTTATTTCCTAATAATAAGGCAGCTAACTTCTTGCTTAGTTCTTAATGCTTTTTCAAACGAAAACAATAATCGTTCGAAATCAAAAGAAAAATATAATATCTAAGAAAATAGCCAGATTTAACTCTTCTTTCTTTTTCTTCTTCTTTTTAGTCATAAGATTCTCCTTTATTAATATTATTTTTTCTTCATTTTACTGCTCTTGAATACACTCTCAAAATATGCATTGGAGATAGGGTCAAGCAAATTAAAAAAATCAAAGTAGAACTTTTTAACCTTTTTAACCTTCCAGGTCTTCGGTAATAATTCAGGTGGAATCTTCGGGTCTTCAAAAGATAATTCAATCCATTCTGAACTCATCTTGAATTTTGTTGCAAAACATTTAGCAGGAGAAAACATCTTTCCCTTTTTACAGGCTTTAAATTTTTTCTGATACTTGTTCATATAACTTACGAATAGCTTCTCAATTTTTTTTAAATTCCAGACCCGGTTAAGAAGCTCTTTTGTGTCTTTCTCTACATATTCCGCTTCAAATATATCAATATACTTCTCAATCTTTAGATGTTCCGCTAACTTGTAAACCTCGCTACTGAAATCATGCGGATAAATATAAATTGAATTACCAATCGCTCCAAAACCAACAGAAGTTAACTTACAACGAAATGCATCTCGCTTTTTCCGCTGTTTCTCAGGAATATTATAAATTATCAATCTCCATTTTCCGTCCCATTTATGTTCCTCTTCAAAATGATAAGCCCTATC
>DAOVMD010000141.1 GCA_030630935.1 Candidatus Mcinerneyibacteriota bacterium
GAAAAAACCTTTTTACAGGGACTTTTACGAGACTTGCAAGGATAAATCAAAAACGACTGATTGTCATTGTCCCGACGCGTCGGGATGACTTCCGTTACACTCCAGCCACGCGCTAAAGCAAAGTGCGGCAATCTCTTTTGAAGAAGGAACATGGATGGGACAAACAAAAATAAATAAAAATAAAAGAAGAAAATATTTCACCGCCCCGAAAAAAAACGGGGTAAACTCCGGACGCAGAGAAAAAACAAATTAAATTTAACTCGTTTCGCTCAGCAATGAAGAATGAATAAGTAAGAATGATTATGCATTAATTATTGTACTGCTTATATTTAAAGCGATTGTTGCTTAAAGATATCGCTTTACTGGATGTGTGTTACACAATACGCAATTACAATTAAGTGTTATCAAACTGGTTTTACGTTGTTCAGTACTGGCTTTCCATTAAAATATAAAAAAAGAATTGACTTTTTCACCTTTTTATAATATAATATAAAGATAATATATATGTTGAAGGTTAACTGGAATAATTATGAAAAAGAGTTTTAAAGATTATGATTTCTTAGAGGTTATCGGAAAAGGCGGTATGGCAGTCCTTTATAAAGGCTATCAGAGGTCACTTGCAAGAAATGTAGCAATAAAGGAGCTTCACACTTTTCTCCTCGATAACGAAAACTTTATAGATCGGTTTGAACGCGAGGCAAAAGCATTAGCTTCTCTCATGCATGAAAATGTGGTTCAGGTTTTTGATTTTGGTAAGGAACAGGATTCTTATTATATTGTTATGGAGTATGTAGAGGGTTTAGATTTAAAAGAACTTATGAAGAGTACCACGAAATTCCCCTTAGAAATTGCACTTATGGTTATCTACCAAATCTGTTCAGGTCTTGAGCATGCTCATTCATCCGGTATCACACACCGTGATATGAAGCCCGGAAATGTCTTGATGAACAAGTTTGGAGTAGTTAAGATTGCGGACTTTGGATTGGCTCAGGCAGCAAACCTTGACTCTATTACTGTTACGGGTTCACTCATAGGAACCCCGGCATATATGTCTCCTGAGCAAGCAGCAGGAAAGAAAGTTGACCACCGGAGTGATATTTTTTCAGTTGGAGTTATGCTTTATGAAATGATATCGTCAAAGAAACCCTATGAAGGTGATTCTTATGCTTCAGTAATTGCAAAGATATTAACTCAAAAACCCCGTCAAATAATTGAGATTGAACCAAACCTTCCTCCAGACGTTATAAATATTATAAATAAATCACTTGCAAAAGATGTTGAGAAACGATATGCCGATATTGGAATAATGCTTCAGGATATGGAAAGTTACTTTGGATCAATAGGTATTACGCCAAATAAACGCTTAGTTAAAAAATTCATGGAGAACCCGGCTGAATACCAGGAGAAATACAAGGATAAATTTGTTAATGAGCACCTTAATAAGGGAATCTACTATATGCAGATGGGTCTTGAGAAATTTGATGATGCCTCAACAGAGTTCAATCGAGTTCTTTCTATAGACCCGAAAAATGAAAATGCAGAGAAATATCTTAAGGATATAAAAAAGAAACGCGAAGAATCAGGGATATTTGAACCACCCCCGAAACCGCCCGTAAGCGAAGCACTTGGTCCTGATGATGTCACCGGTCAGACTCCTACGCCTACTCCAATTCCCGAGACTCCGGCATCAACACTGACACACACCCAAACTCCAATTCCCGAGACTCCTAAATACACACCTATCGCACAAGCACCAAAGAAAAAGTCAAAAGTTCCATTAATTATTGGGTTTGTAATAATTGCAATTATTGCTGTCCTTGCATTTATTCAATTTGGAACTGATTACAAACTAATTGTTTTAAGTGAAACTCCCACCACAAGTATTCATCTTGAATTTAAACCAGAGGACGCAACTGTTTATTTAGATAATAAACCGGTCGGGAATAAGTCGCCTATTGATTTAAAAAACATTGAAATAGGTCAGCATACTTTAGAAATTAAGAAAGAAGGGTATACGGGTGAAAAGATGGAGATTGAGCTTCTTAATGACCGACCTTTTAAAAAGATATATGAGTTGGAGAAGATCCCTGCAGAAAAACCTAAAGCCATATCCGTAAACGTCACAACAGACCCACCCAATGCAAAGGTAATTCTTGATGGGAAAAAGGAGATCATGTCACCGGGGAAATTTGAGAACGTGAAGCCGGGACTACATATATTGACCATTAAGTATGAGCATAAACCGGGAATAATTATTGAGAAAGAGAAATCATTCACTGCAAAACCAGGAGATGTTCTTGATTACCAGATTGATTTGAAAAAAGACCTGGATAAAATTTTAAAAACATCATTAACGATTATAAGCAAACCCTCGGGAGCAAAGATATATAGGAACGGGAAATATATCGGTAAAAAAACACCTATTCAAACTTCCCAATACACTCCGGGGAAATATACTTTTAAATTTATCAAGACCGGGTATATAACAAGGGAGATGACATTTGAAGTTAAACCAAATATCGCTAATAAAATTAATGTTACCCTTCAGAAATTACCTGTTGATAAACCACCCGAACCGGAACCGGAGCCGGAACCCGAGCCGGGACCCGATGAACCGGAACCGCCACTGCAGCCACCTCCGCCACCACCAGTTGTTCCAAAAACCGCATTCTTAAAAATTAAAGTTGTTCCCTGGGCAAAAATTTATATTGACGGAAAATATTTTGACACTACACCTATCTCAAAATCGATTGAAGTTAAGACAGGAAGCCATACAATTAAAGCAGCCAATCCTGGATTTGAAGTTTGGGAAGAGACAATTGATTTCCCGGGTGGAAAAACAATTACTAAAAAAATTACTCTAAAGAAAAAAGCTGCCCCTGTTTCATCAAAAGGATTTTTAAAGATCACTGTATCACCTTGGGCGAAATTGTATATTGATGGAAATTATATAGATACCACTCCTATTGGAAAACCCATTCCTCTCTCAGAAGGAACGCATAAAATCAAGCTGGAAAATCCAGGTAGAAAGATTCATGAAGAAGAGATTGAGATTAAGAGTGGAGAAATTTTAGAAAAGAATATTAAATTATTATTTAAATAATTATACAAAGATACTTGATTTTTCAGTCAAAATATGTTAGTATTTTAAAAAAGGAGGATAAAATGCGTAGATTAACTCTTATCATTTCATTGGTATTAATATTCTCAATTGCAGCATTAGCTGTATCAGATTTTGAGAAGGCACTTGAGAATGCAAAGATTTATTATGATCAGGGTGATTTCACAAAGTCAATTGAAGAACTTCAGAAAGCTATGAAAACTCTTGAAAGTCAAAATAATGACGATAAAATTGAGGCATATAAATACCTCGGCTTTTCCTACGTTGCATTTGGCGAGAAGGAGAAAGCAAAAGTAGAATTTAAGAAAGTCATCAAATTGAAACCCAGCATGAAATTAGATGCAACGATTGTCTCCCCCAAGATAATCGCAGTGTTTGCAGAAGCCCGGGCTGAATTGGAAGCAGAAGGTTTTGATTTCACTCAACCTGTATCAATCAATCCAGTCCCAACTCCGCAACCGCGAGTTCCCGGACAGATCACAAAGAGCGGAGCATTCTTCCGTTCCCTTTTCATTCCCGGTTTAGGTCAGATCTATAAAGGCCAGAAAACCAAAGGCTATGTAATTATGGGTTCAGGAGTTGTCTTTTTAGGAGCGACCTTAGGTGCAATGGGTGATTATAACGACAAAAAAGATGCTTATGAAAGTGCCGAATATAATGCTGATTTTGAAAAGTTATTTAAGGACTATGAAGATGCCGGGTCAAAAGCAACTGCAATGGCAACGATTACCGGTGTAATTTGGATGTATAATATTATTGATGCATCATTCTTTTCATTCGGACCAAGTACAAATTTAAAAGTAAATCCTGATTTTGGTAAGCCAGGTTTAAAACTCCAAATTAAATTCTAATTTAATTTCAAATTTAGTAATTAGAAAAATAATTAGGAGTTATAAATGAAAAAGATTATTACATTAGCGATCATTTTAACCTTACTCAATTTTATGATAGGGTGTTTTGATGTCGAGAGAAATAACCCGTTTGACCCGGATTCTGATCTTCCTGATTCAGAAAAAATGGTTACAGTAAAAGGATTTACTTACCGCGGTTATTCAGACCATATTTTACCTAATGTTGAGGTAACAATCGGAGGTAAAACCACTGTCTCAGATTCAGGTGGTTTCTATTCAATTGATTTAATGCGGGGAACTCATAATCTCAGAGCCAGTAAAGGCGGTTGGACAACTGAAGAATATCAAATTAATGTTAATGCAAAAGCTACTGCAACTCAGTACGAAGATATTAGTATGTTTATCTGGTATGAATACTGGGAAGCATTTAATCCCGGCGAGATCCCGGAAAAACACTGGTGTCACAATCCTGGAATTCAAGGATATAATGTGATTAATAATAATGATGTCTTGCAAATTGGTATATATAACGAGTCTAACAATATGGATTCAACTACAACATGGCTGCCATATTGGGATAATAAAACTACACCTATTAATAATGTTCTAATTGGACTTAGATTTGATAGTACTTACTATAGTGAAACATCTATGCTATTTTGTTTTGAAGATGCGACTTCTATGCATATTATTAGTGTTGAGTTTTACTCGGATATATTATATGTTAACTCATCAGCAGGTGCATCAGTAATTGTTGAAGATCAACCTAATAATATTACAAACAGAAATATTATGGTTGAATTCCGAGTTAATCCAAGTAATCGAACAAAGGGAACTGTTTATTTTTATAACCATAACGGGGATTCTATATTTACTTCAGCAGATGTAACATTTACTGTAGATTTTAATCCAGAGACCTTGAGGTTTCTGATATTCGATGCTTGGGGAGCAGGATCAGGTGTATGGGGAATGATGCAAGTTCTATTTGTGGAATTCTTTTAAGTGATAGGATAGAGTAAAACTGAAATATAAAACAAGTTATTCATTATAAAAAAATGGAGGTATCGGTTATGAAGAAAGTGTTAATTTTAACTATTGCTCTTATTTTCGCAATCATTTTGACCGGCTGTTTTGATGTCGAGAGAAATAACCCGTTTGACCCGGATTCAGATCTTCCTGATTCAGAAAAAATGGTTACAGTAAAAGGACATACTTACAGGGGGTATTCAGACTCAATCATAGCGGGTGTAAATATTACAATTGGAGATAAAACCACTGTCTCTGATTCCAGTGGTTACTATTCAATCGATATAATGCCCGGAACATATATGTTAACTGCAGCTAATACTAACTGGATAACAGAACAATATCAAATCACTGTAAATTCGGCAAGAAAAACAAGTTCGCAGCAGGAAGACATTAGTATGTTTTTGTATTTAGATTATTTTGATACTTATACTGTAGGTGATGCCCCAACTTCACCTTGGTATTATGATATATATACAACTTCGGGCACAGGACATGTTCTGATTTATGATACACCTTATAACGAAATGAATTTATTCCTTGATGATTACTATGATGGCAATGCCTATGTCTCCGCTTGGATGTTTCCTACAGATGTTCAAAATGTCGGTGTAGAAAATATAGTTATCGGTTTACTGTTTCACAAGAAGAACAATACATTTACTGAAACCGGTTTTAATCTAATGTACGGTGCTAACGAATTCTTATATCTTTCTATATCTGAAACTGCTGCTGGAAATGGAATAATTAAATTTATTGACCCCTCGGGAACTACTATTATTACAAGTTTATTTGACAAATGGGAAGAGGTTATATATTTTGAGGTTGAAATTTACCCAACAAACACTAAATTGGGAGAATTATGGATTTCTGATAATAATGGAATCCTTTTTGGCTCCCCATATAATCTTGATTTTGGTACCAACATTAATGATGTAGATTTAATTAATTTTTTTATAAATGTAAACGACTTAGCTGTACCACCATTACTCGGAGAATTAACGGTTGAATCTCTTGAAATATATTGATTTAATATTGGTAGTTGTTTTAAATTGTTGAATTTTACACAATTATTCAAGACATTAAAAACTAAATAAATTGTAAGGATGCTGTGCCTTACTTTCACAATCATACCGCAATGACAAAGTGGAGTTGTCAAATAGTCTTAGTAGGATTTTCTATTGAAAAACTTGCGATAACTTATTTCTATTTTTTTCTCAACAGCAGTGACTATTCATCCAAACATTTTTCGGTATTAATTAAAATTAACACAGAAAAATTACTCAAACCTCCCTGGTCATTCTGACCTTCCATACTTATAAACCAAATCCGTACTACTATCAACTGCATATATATTGCCTTGCGAATCGATACCAATTGCATATATAGAAGTTAATCCCGAACAAACCTCACCTAAATAATTACCTGTTGAATTATAAATTCTTATCGTATTAAGATCGTGGTCAGAGAAAAATATAATATTATTCTTTTTATTTATAGCAATTTCATCCGGATAATAGACTGACCAAGACATAATAAAATTTCCATTTGAATCATATTTCGAAATTAATTTGGAGTTTACACTTGCAACATAAACATTATCTTTACCATCAATTGCCATTGATTTTGAATTTGTTTCTATGCTCCAGCTTGTTATATAAACTCCTTGAGAAGTATATTTTTTTATCTTTGCATCCTGGTAATCAAGAACATATACATTATCTATGCTATCCACGTCAATAGACATTGGTTTTTGAAATTGATTATTACCTGATCCTGAGCTGCCCCAGGTCAAAACAAAATTCCCTTGAACGTTAAATTTCTGAATTCGATCGTTTCCAGAGTCGGTAATATATATATTACCTCCGCTATCAATTGCGATATCAATAGGATCATCAAACTCACCATCACCGGTTCCAGATACTCCCCAGGTTTTTAAAAATGTCCCATCTAATGCAAATTTTATAACACAATCTTTAACAAAATCTACTATAAAAATATTTCGTCCTGAACATTCAGCTCCATATGAAAGTTGAAACTGACCGGGTCCGGAACCACCCCAAGATTTTATAAATTCAAATTCATATTTCAAATATCCGTAATCCGATGTGCTGAGTTCACTGAACCCAAAGTTAAATGCATAGGCTTTAACTTTATAGAAATATGTCGCCCCCACATCAATACTACTATCTTCATAGCTCACGTTGGAAGAATATCCAATGTCGGAATAGGTTCCGGTTGAGGTTAAAGCTCGATAAATATAGTAGTTATCCGCACCATTAACCGCGTCCCAGGTAATGGTAATCTGGTTATTATCCGTACCATTAGTCGCCGCAATGTTCTGAGGGGTAGTGAAAACAGTGTACCCGGTATCGTAAATACTGTATGCACTGGTCTCAGGAACTGTATTTCTCC
>DAOVMD010000372.1 GCA_030630935.1 Candidatus Mcinerneyibacteriota bacterium
ATAACTTTTGAGAATGAAGCAGGTTCTAATTTATTGTTAAATATCTGTATGTCTATTCTTATTCCAAATTTTGATGATTTTATATTTTCTTTAATTGATTGATTTATTTCTCCAAATTTAGAAAAAGAACAGGATAAAAATATTATAATAATCAAAGAAAAAAGTATTTTTTTCTTCACTGCTTATCTCCTTTTACCTTGTTAGTAAGTAAACTATAGTAATAATAACATATTTTTTTAAGATATGTCAAGTGTTTTTTGGAAATGATGAATTTATATAATTTAAAAAATGTAGATTGCCGCGTCGCTGTGCTCCTCGCAATGACAAATAACAGCTGATAACAATCAACTGTAAGAATGTAATTACAAATGTAGGATCTTTACCGATATTTTATTTCGTAATTTCGTTATATCAAGAGCCTAGTCATCAATCCTAAGTATTTTAAAGAATTTATTAAATCCAGCTTTATAAACGTTTTCGGAATCTATAAAACCACCATTATGATCCCCTGCTATTTCAAGAAAGAGTTTAGGGTCCTTTGCTGATTTAAATAATTCTTCCCCGAACTGGAATGGGATAATATTATCTCCCCTGCTGTGGACGATCATGATGGGACATTCAATCTCCTGGATGTAATCCCTTGTATTATATTTAAATCTTGATAATAACTTAATTGGGAAAAATGGATATATTTTCTGTCCCATCTCCGGAACTGATGTAAATGAAGATTCTATGATAAGCCCTCGAGGTTTCTTTTCCTTTGCAAGCCAGGCACCAACTGAACCACCCAGAGACCGACCAGCTATTATAATTTGAGAACTCTGGATATTCTTTTTATGTATTAGATAATCCCAAGCGGCAAGAGCATCCAGGTATGTTCCTTTTTCTGTTGTATTTCCATGGCTCTTGCCATATCCTCGATAATCAAATATTAAAACGTTTAAACCAAGTTCATGAAAAATACGAATTGTATCAAGTCGATGTGAAAGGTTACCTGCATTACCATGACAAAATAAAATTGTTGCTCTTGACCCATCAGCAGGAATATACCACGCGTGAATATTTATTCCATCAGAAGTTTTAATATAAACATCTTCAAACTCAAGATTAATATCAGACGGATCATCAGTAATAATTTGCCATGGGAAATAAATCATCCGTTTTTGGAAAAGGAATAAATAACAGATTAAAATTAAATATACTGTTGCAACACTCATCAGGATATATTTTATCATACTCAACGTCTTAATATTAATCAATATAAAACTCCTTTTTCATTTATTATAAATGAAATTAGAACCTATGTCAAGCTAAAACAACTTTATTGTTTTAGCAGAGAGCTGAGAGCTGAGAACGGAGAACAGGAAAGAATTTAATTACATTTGATAATTAAGAATAATCAATATTTTATATTAGGAAATAGTGCTTTGTACAAAAGTATTGTAATATATAATGCTTTTATCTATAAAACGACTGTTCTCTGTTATCTGTTCTCAGTTATCTATTCGGTTAACAAAGTTAACCGAATCTCTTGACTTTAAACTTAATTTATGATATATTTACAATATGAATAAATTTAAGAATAAGAAAAACATTTTTATTTTTAAGCCTAAGAGTACAATAATTATTTTTTTAATGCTTGGAGTATTAACAACTTTATTCATAACAGGAATTGCTATGTTCTTCTTTTTCAAGGCTCGTGAAGGGAGCTTCAGAATAAAATTTGATTTCAAGATTTTACGTTATTTTGCGTTTTTAATTCCAATTCTTTCATTTATTCCTGCATTATTCGGGAAAAATTCCCTTGTTAATAAAGCAATTATAATAGATAGAACTAATGGACTTTTACTAATAGTTAATCCTATATTTACAGGAATAATAAATAAAAGAATTCAATTTGTTGATTTTTCTGATATTATAATTAAGAAGACTACTGTTGGAACCAACCTAACAGAATGGTCAGTATTTTTAAAGTCCTTTCACTCTTCTAATATTTTTCTTTATAAGCATTCAAATTTAGAACAAGCAAACGAATTTGCAAGAGAATTATCCGTAATATTAGGCAGGCGAGTAATTTCAAATATTTAAAGGGGTAAATAGTTCTGCTTCGCTCCACATTTAAGATTTATGATTGATAATTATTAATTGATAAACTCATTTGCATTAAGTATTAAAATGCTTTAATAGGAGCAATATTTCTTAGTATAAACTTTTTAATTATCCTTAATTATCAAATGATAATAAATTGTTTTCTGTTCTCTGATATCTATTCTCTGTTCAAGCAGCGAAGCTGTATTTTATACTTGCTCCAGGTTAATACTAATATAAGTATCCATAACATTAAATTTACCCTTTGAACATATATCACCAAGGGGACATTCTTCTTGAAGAGAACAAGTCTCTCCTTCCCGTCCAACTGAACATCCATATTTAGATAATGTCCACAAAAAAACCTGAAATTCTATAGGGGATAAACCAAGTTCTTCTTTCCCTACTTCTGCGACCTCATGCCAATAATCTGAAATTAATGAATCAAGATCGACATGAATAGAGTTCAGTTCGCCTGATATTGCTCCTGGTAGAAAAGTTGCCCTGATTATATGTGCACCGACCGGCATAGGTAATTCATTCATGTTTTTTATCTCAAATCTGGCATACCTTCGAATACGTGCTAACCAAATCTCGACTTTCCTCGGCTTATGATATGTTGGGAAACTACTTGAATAAGGAAGTTTTGTGAATGCCCTGAATACTTTTAATGCATTATTATCATATGATTCGAATAAAGTTTTAATATCACCACTAAAATCATTTAATGTGTTAGCATGATTTAACCAGATTTCCAGGTCATTCTCCCGCAATGATCTTCGATCAACAGTCTTTAATTTTCCTATACTCCAATGTTTTAAAACCAGGAGATTAATGAATAACCCATATTCCTTCAGGTTACTTTCTACTTCTTCTAAAGGATGCCGGATAACTTCTTTAGGATTAAAAACATACCTTAAGTTCTCATCGTCATAGGTCTCACGAGCCGCGGCCCAGAGCCGCTCTTCTCTCCTTAGATATGCAATTCCTGAAACAAATGAAAGATAAAGCAAATGTTCATTTGACCCTACCTCAAGATCCTCAGGAAGATTATTTTCCGGAAGTTCATTAAATTTAAAAAGTTTTCTATTTTTATAGGCATCTACCAAACGCTTGATAATTAAAATGCCTCTGTCAATATCCTTCTTAATATTTATATCCATAATTAACCGTCCTTTTATAATTAGTATATCATAATATCAGTTTTTATGCAAATAAAAAAATCTGGTGATAATGTCAAGTGTTTTCTGTAAAAGAGGATTTCAACCATTAGTAGATATCCCTTTTTCTTTTAGATTCATATTTTACCAGGTTATAAAAGAACCGCTCAATTGATTCATCATTTTCAAAACCTTCTATCAATTTTATTCTTCTTCTAATTTCTTTAAAAAATCTTTCGATCTTATTATTAGTTCTGATAAATTTCAGGATTTTCTTTATATTATTATCTTTCTCATCTTCATCTATATAATTATTCTTTCTCATTTTTTATTGTTTTCATACTAGCCCTAAACGGCTAGTTATTTTCAATCATTTCCTAGGGCTGAAGCCCCAGGCTACGAATCATTTTCATAAAAGCCATAAAT
>DAOVMD010000345.1 GCA_030630935.1 Candidatus Mcinerneyibacteriota bacterium
AACTATAAAATAATCTCCCCTGTAAATCTCAAGGGACTTGACTGTCTTCTTCCTATCTCGAATAGAGCATAGGATACAATCACCTAACAACCTGTCCCCCTGTACATAACTAAGTTTGTTTTTTACTATTAAGTTTTTTCTGAAACCACCTGCCATAATCGTACACCTTTCTAATAAAGTGTTTATTATAACATGTTAAATTTTAAAAGTCAAGGTTTTTTTAAGGTTTCGATTAAATAGTTAAAGTGTTTTCTAAAAGCATGCTTTGCATGCGTTTAAATGTTATTGTAGAGACGTTCAATTGCACGTCTCGATGAAATAATTTAAAAACAAAACAAAAAATAATAAAAAGGAAAAGCAAAAATAAAAACTTGGAACATCTTGTTAGTGAGGATAAGTAACATTATTGATAAATTCTTTTAAATCGTTTACGATTCTTATGAAAATGATGCGTAGCCTGGGGTATTGTTTCCTTCGCAAACAACAGACCTAGACCTGGATGCTAGATCTAGACTGTATTAAATGCTAACAATACTTAGTCTCAATCTAGATCTAGATCTTATAAATAACTATATTCTTTTTTTAATCGTTTACGGCTAGTATGAAAAAAAAAAAGAAAGGAAATCATTATTTAAAAATAGAGAGTGTTTCTTTTATTTCATACGGGTGTTTAAATTATTTTGATCAGGGCTTGGACGCTTTGCTAGATCTCCGATGCGACTCCCCGTACCACGGCAAATACGGGATAAATTCCTGTCTCTACTGTTATCTATAAAACGACTGCTTCCGCGTCCAGATACCCTAACGAAGTGCGTGTGGTTCTGGATCTGTTCTCTGGTATCTGTTCTCTGCTCAAGAAACAGAGTTTTTTGAGCTGTTTTTCCTTTCTAGAATTCCGATTACTTCAATATGATACGTTTTGGGAAACATATCGATAGGTTGAATTTTCTTCACATCATAGTGAGAGCTGAGGTAATCCAAATCTCTAAAAAATGTGGAAGGTTTACAAGAAATATAAATTATCTTATCAATTTTTAACCGGTTTAATTCTTTAATGAATTTACCTCCTAAGCCTGGACGAGGTGGATCAATTATTGCAACGGTTTTTCCTTTGTCAACAGGTCTAAAAACCTTTATACTTTTTTCAGCTTTTCCTGAGAGTATTTTAGTATTTTTCTGTAAATTTAAATTTTCTTTCGCATCATATAAAGCGGACCTATTCAATTCCATTAAAAATACTTTCTTAAAATATTTTCCGAAGATTAAGCTGAATAATCCAACCCCGCCAAAGATATCCAATAAAACTGCATCATTGAATTGTTCTAAATTACTATAAATAATCTTCAGGATATTATTAATTTGATCTAGATTTACCTGGAAGAATGAAGGCGGAGTCACCTGGAATTTATAAGTAACATCTTTGAAATCAATCTTATAATAGAATTTTATATTACCTGATATAAATCTCCTTTTAAATGAATTTTTGTAATGGTCAATGAAAAATGCTCCTGATATATTGGAAGATTTTTTTATTAACTCTCTTGTAAATTCGCTATAATCACGATTTAGCTCTTTGTATTCCCGATAAATATTGAATGCAATTATTATTTCATTATTTGAATATTCAACAACTTGAATTTCTTTCAGTGTTGTGGTAATTTTTTTCAGGAACCGAATATTTTTATTTAAGTTTGACTTCAATTCTTGTATTGCCGTATTCATTTTATCAGAGATTAAAAAGCACTTTTCAAAATTGATGATTTTATGTGATGAATACTCATAAAATCCCAACTGTACTTGATCATTGGAAACCGTGATATGTAAATTGATTCGAGACCGATAATTTAACTCCTTCACAGAAGGTATTGTTTTTTCAATTAAATCTTCCGGCATATTATACCTGCTGGAAAAGTTTCTAATTATCTCATCCTTAAATTCTAATTCTTCAGAATAATTCGTAAACAGATAATGACATCCGCCGCAAATAGAGAAATTTGGGCAAACAGGTTTTATTCTTAATTTGGATGGAGTTATAATCTTTATAATTTTTCCTGTTGAATAATCCTTTTTATCCTCAACAATCTCGATGAGTAGTTTATCTCCCTTTAATGAGAATGGAATAAAAACCACCTTACCATCCAAGTAAGCAATTCCTTCTTTGCCAAAAGATTGTTTAATAATTTCAACTTCAATTTGTTTCATAATTTTAATAATGTAAAACGTATCATAGCACGTTTAGTAAATTTAAGTTATTTCAGATTCCAGAGATTTTTCCAGGTTTTTTATAATCTTCTTTGATAAAAGAGAAACATTACGTTTTATTTCCCTTGCTTCCTCTAGTGTATTATCCTTGAATTTTTTATCTTCAATTCCAGGTAAATTTATCAGTACATTTAAATAAGCACTTTCAGCTGCAGCTTCGCAGCAAACCGCAGAAACACCAACATCACTGATTGAGTTTTTATTACCATATTTAATAATTTTCTTTGAAACCTGAAGTATCTCTAAAGATTTTTTCATTACAGTTAAAGGAATTAATGTGGCATTCTTAGTTTTTTCCTGAATTAAATTATCCTTATCTTTCTTCTCATCATCAGTTTTTGCTTTTACTTTCATTGCAGCCATAACTTCATTAAATGCATCGGTATCTTTATCAATTAAATCCAGCATTTCATCTTTTAACTTTTGAGCTTGAACTCCTAATAGATTTACTCTATTCCAATATTTCTCATATCTCTTTTTTCCAAATGTCAAGTTAGCGACCATTGCATCCAGAGACGCCGCCATTGACCCGCATAATGCAGCAACAGATCCACCGCCGGGAGCAGGAGCATCAGTTGATAAAATATTATTAAAGCCCCTGATTGTTAATCCAACAAGTTTATCACAATCATTTTCGAATTGGTACTCAATAATCTTTTTTTCAGGGCAGAATTCGGTTATATCACTTAAGCCCATTGATTTAATTGCAATATCAATAATATCCGATTCGGGAATTGCTTCAGAACGCTTTTGTTTCTTTAGATAATAATAACCAGCGTCCAATAATGCTTGTTTCGGGGTTAAACCCACAATTTCACTTCCTGTAACTCTGAGTCCCCTCTTCCGCGCTTCTTTCCTTGCAACGTCAAATGCAACATGTATCGGAGTAATATTGTAATTTGTAAGATTAATAGAAATCTGTGCCTGGCTATACTCTTCAATATACCAGCCAACTGCTTTGCATTCCTTTAATAACCCTGGAACTTTGATTTTCTTACCATTTTCATCCTTAACAATCTTCTTATTCTTATCCCTTTTAAATCTTCCTCTCTCGCGAATAGTTAAAGCAATATCATGTGCTAATTTTTTATCTTTTGTATTTAAGTTTACATTGTAGGCAATTAAAAATTCCCTTGCACCAATTACAGTTACTCCAGCCTTTGCATTAAATTTCGCAGGTCCAAAATCAGGTTTCCACTCAGGTTTTTTTAATTTCTCAGATAAAGCTTCATACTCCCCAACCCTAATATCAGGTAAACTTCTTCTTTCAGGCCTGGTCGCAGCTTCTTCATAAAGATAGATGGGAATTTCTAACTCTTCCCCTACTCGCTTACCAACTTTTTTAGCGATCTCAACACATTCTTCCATTGTAACTCCTGCAACAGGTACGAATGGGCAAACGTCTGTAGCTCCCTGCCTGGCATGACCTCCCGTGTGCTTTGACATATCAATAACTTCAGATGCTTTTTTAATTACCTGAAATGCCGCCTCTGCAACACCATCAGGGGTCCCTATAAAAGTCACAACTGTTCGGTTCGTATCAACTCCGGGGTCAACATCAAGAAGCTTAACACCGGGAACTTTATCAACTTGATCAGTAATACTTTTAATAACCTTTAAATTTCGACCTTCAGAAAAATTTGGTACACATTCAACTAACTTCATCTCATAACCTCCAAAATTATTTAAATATCAGGGAAGTCCCTTTTGGTTAAATAT
>DAOVMD010000440.1 GCA_030630935.1 Candidatus Mcinerneyibacteriota bacterium
AATAGAATTGTAATCGTAGCACCATAATACCTGATAGTTTCCTTGTCTCCTTCAACATCATTCTTATGGTGAGGGTGATGATCAAAAATTATTACCCTGCTTCGCGAGTAAACTTCTTTTGGTAAAATTGTTCGATTCGGTTGTCGAGTATCTAATAAAATGATTGTATCAATTTCATCAATGTTAATATTCTTAATTTTTGTATAATTAATTAAATCAGGATAGTCTTTCAGGAATATCCTTACATTTTTCTCAATTGCTCCCGGATCAAGCGGGATTGCATCGGGATATAATTTCAGGGCAGCAATCATGCTGGCGAGGGAATCAAAATCCTGATTAACATGTGAAACAATAACTTTCACTTAAGCTTTCCTCTTTTGATATGATTATATCATAAAACGAATTAAAAGTCAAAAAACAAAAAACAAAAGAAAAACAACAAAAGAAATTTTTTACAGTGACTTTAAAGAGACACGTAAAGAGTTCAAGAGTTCAAATGTTCAATGCATGCTTCGCATACGTTCAAATGTTATTGTAGAGACGTGCAATTGCACGTCTCGATAAAATATTTTGAAACCAAAAACAAAAAAATAAACAGAGACTTAAAGGGACCTGCAAGTGGTTTATTAAGTTTGTTCAAGATATGTTTTAAAAGCGAGATTGCCGCACTTTGCTTTAGCGCGTGGCTGGAGTGTAACGGAAGTCATCCCGACGCGTCGGGACAATGAAAAATAACGTTTGCAGATTTAAAAACGGTTTTCAAATTATCAATTATCAACGGTTATTGGCAAGATAAAAGGAGACCGGTAAATAGTTGACTTTTATGAATAAAATTCAATATTAATATACGTAGATTATTAAAAAAGACCATTTTTATTTTATTTTATATCCCGTAGGGATAAAGTGACAGTAGCCCAGCAATTTATTGCTGGGTATGGATAGTCCTAAGAGATTTAAGTCCTGTAGGGACGGCAGAAAAAAAACAAAAGATATTTTTTTTGTTTTCATACTGCATTGTGTTATAAAATGCAAAAACATTATTCATTTTTCATTCTTCATTGTTAATTGTGACATTTTTGATGTCATTATTTTTTCTCATATTTCTCTTGAAAAAGTGTAGTAAAATATGTTATAATTCCAAGGTAGCTAATTTTAAATGTGGAGGTAAATTATGACAATACCTAAATTCAATAGAGTTTTTGTTCTACTCTTTTTAATTACAACCTTGGCTTTACTTATTAGTTGTGGAGAAGCATCCCAGTCAATTATTCCGACTACGGTAGATCAGACCAAAACTGCGTATGATCCACAACCCTCAGAGGACATGGAAATGGAAAGAAAGATGAAGCCGCCATCCGGGGGTGAAAGCATTGAAGATACCAAGGTTACAATTGAGCGTAAGATAATTTATCGTGGTAGTTTAGAGATAGAAGTAAAAGATTACAAAAAGAGCTCAGATGAATTTCAAAAGATTCTTGAAAAGTATAAAGAATCTGCTTATATTCATAGTTCAAGTACATCTCTTCAATATGAGAAGTATCATGTTACACATTATAAAATCAAAATTACTCCGGATAAGCTGAATCAATTTATTAAAGATGTTACAGGCCTTGGTGATTTAAAATCGCAATCTATGACAGGGGAAGATATTACAGAAAAATATATTGATTTAAAGAGCCGCTTAAAAAATAAAGAAATGACCTATAAGAGAATGGTTGCTTTATTAGACAGGAAAACCAATAAGCTTAACGATCTCCTTTCTGTTGAGAGACAGATTGAACGTGTTTCCGGTGAGATCGAAGCTTTAAAAGGTAAAATTAGATATTATGATAATTTAGTCAGTATGGCAACATTAGACCTTCACTTAACAGAGAAAATACCTGAGACAGTTTAC
Organism: Candidatus Mcinerneyibacteriota bacterium; assembly: GCA_030630935.1. Lineage (GTDB taxonomy): Bacteria > AUK180 > AUK180 > JAQVHJ01 > JAQVHJ01 > DAOVMD01. The sequence goes on from DAOVMD010000440.1 coordinate 1,895, forward strand.
AAATTTAAATTTGGCGAAAGCTTAAAGGATGCAATTTTATATTCTCTTAAAGCTGCTTGGTTACTAATTCTATTCTTCGTAAAAATTAGTATCCCGGGTTTGGTTTTAATTTTATCCTTCTGGTTCTTTATTTGGTTACTAATAAAAATTATAAAAAGATCAACTAAGAAAAAAGAAAAGATAGGAGCATAATATGGATGTTGAATTAAAGACAGTAAAGATTGAAAAGCCCCAGGATCTAAATTTTATTTTAGGTCAATCCCATTTTATAAAGACAGTTGAAGATCTCCATGAAGCGATTGTTGAAACTGTTCCGGGTATGGAGTTTGGGATTGCGTTCTGTGAATCATCCGGATTCAGAAAGGTCCGATATTCAGGGAACAAAGCAGAACTTATAACGCTTGCAAAGAATAATGCAATGAATATTGCTTGTGGGCATTCCTTCATAATTTTCATTGATAAAGGGTTCCCGATAAATATCCTAAATAAGATTCAAGCAGTTTCAGAAGTTGTAAATATCTTCTGTGCAACTGCGAATCCTGTTGAAGTCATTATTGCCCAAACAAAAACAGGTAGAGGTATCCTTGGCATTATAGACGGGGGACCTCCTACAGGTATTGAGGATGACGAAGATATTGGATTCAGGAAATCATTCATTAGAAAATTAGGTTATAAGTTATAATATCTACATAGCACTTTTGTTAATGAATTATATTGAAGTTCGCGGAACTGCATTTGAAATGGGGTTCCAGCAGGGTAGACAGTTAAAGGAATTAATTAATGAATCATACGATTCCATAATAGATAGTCCGGAGATTCATTATGTGAAACCCTTTATTATTCCGGAAAGGCTTTTTGTTAGTCTCATTAAGAAGAAAGCAACAAACCTAATGAAAGGAGTTCTAAGGGATTCAGATCAAACTTATATTGATCGTTTAAATGGTATTGCTGAAGGGTTGGGTGTGGATCTGAAGAAGTTATTTCTTCTTCAAGCTCTTGAAATTTTTAT
>DAOVMD010000191.1 GCA_030630935.1 Candidatus Mcinerneyibacteriota bacterium
TATAATTTAAAAAAGCAAGGAGAAGGAAATGCTTCTCCGCTACGCTCCGAATCATTTCCTTCTCTTTTTTCATTTTTTATTTTCCTTTTTTGCTTATACTAACATATGCGCAATGACAAATAATGTTTTTCCCCTGCAAACAGGGTTTACAAAGGGAGCTTGCTCTCAGATTGCCACGTCTGGTTCCTTCGCTACGCTCCGAATCATTTCCTTCTCTTTTTTCATTTTTTATTTTCCTTTTTTGCTTATACTAACATATGCGCAATGACAATCAGACGTTCTCTTTAAAAGTGAGATTATTTAGGGAGACGTGCCATGGCACGTCTCTACAATTAGACTACGATAGACTTAAAAATTATTATTTAACTTTATGTATTATTTATTCCAATATACTGTTAATTAAGTGTTTTTCTGAAAATAATTAAGGTTTTGTCTCCATTTTTTTATTGACAAAGAAAAAATGTTATGCTATAATTCAACAATTAATCTATATTAGCTGTATAATAATAATATATAAAAAAATATTTAGGGGGTTCAGTATGGATTATTATTTAACCGAAGAAGAACAGATGATAAAAGAGCTTGCTGCCCAGATAGCAGATGAGAAAATAGTACCTGTCAGGGCGAAATTTGATGAGTCCGGGGAGTTTCCCTGGGATATAATCAAGGTAATTGCGGATGCAGATTTATTCAGGATTTTTATTCCTGAAGAATATGAAGGCATGGGTGATAGGGCTATGTCTCTTGCATTAGTAACAGAAGAGTTATCGCGCGCCTGTGCAGGGGTTTCAGTTTCATATGCTGCGTCAGCTCTTGGTGCGATTCCGATTATTTTATATGCAAACGATGAGCAAAAGAAGAGATTTTTACCCCGGATAGCATCAGGTAAATCACTTGCAGCTTTTGCATTAACAGAGTCTAATGCAGGTTCAGACGCCGGAGCAATTCAAACTACCGCAAAATTAGATGGCAATGAATACGTTTTAAATGGTACAAAGCAATGGATTACCAATGGTGGTGAGGCAGAAGTTTACACAGTTATTGCTATGACAGATAAGTCCCGTGGAGCCAGAGGTGTGAGTGCATTTATAGTAGAGAAGGGTACACCCGGATTTGATTTTGGTAAGAAGGAAGATAAACTTGGAATTCGAGCTTCAACGACCCGTGAATTAATTTTTAACGACTGTCGCATTCCCAAGGAGAACCTATTAAAACGTGAAGGTTTTGGATTTATTGTTGCAATGAAGACCTTTGACAAGTCCCGACCAGGTGTTGCTGCCCAAGCGGTTGGTATTGCAGAAGGTGCATTCCGTGAAGCCTTAAAATATTCCAAGGAACGTGAGCAGTTCGGGAACCTCATCAGTTCGTTCCAGGGTATTCAGTTTATGTTAGCAGACATGGGAACTCAGATTGAGGCAGCACGTGCATTGACTTATGCCGCCGCCAGGATGATAGATAAAGGTGCAAAGAACTATAAAAAGGAAGCTGCGATGGCAAAGTTATTTGCATCAGATGTCGCAATGAAAGTTACGGTTGACGCAGTCCAGATTTTAGGTGGTTATGGTTATATGAAAGAGTATCCAGTTGAGAAGATGATGCGCGATGCCAAGATAACCCAGATCTATGAAGGAACCAATCAGATTCAGAGATTGGTAATTGCCTCTGAATTGATCAGAGAAACCGTTTCAAAAAAGTAATCGGTGTTTAATATGAAGATTATTGTTTTAATTAAACAGGTTCCTGACACGACAAATGTAAGTATTAATCCTGATACCAATACCTTAATGCGCGAGGGAGTTGAGAGTATTATCAACCCGTTTGATATGTATGCGATTGAGGAAGCCTTAAGATTAAAAGAGAGATTAAATGGAGAACCCGAGACAGTCGTTTTATCGATGGGTCCGCCACAGGTTGAAACAGCTTTACGTGAAGCATTAAGTATGGGAATTGATAAGGCAGTTTTATTAACTGACCGGAAGTTTGCAGGGTCTGATACGCTCGCAACATCTTATACTTTAGCCGCAGCTATTAAGAAGCTGGATGATTATAGTTTGGTCTTATGCGGGAAACAAGCGATTGACGGGGATACCGCACAAGTTGGTCCCGGAGTTGCGACATGGTTAGACCTTCCAATCGCTACATATATCAGGAAGATCGAAGAGATTGATAAAGAGAAAATTTTAGTTGAGAGACTTATGGATATGGGTTACGACCGAATATCCCTGAAACTTCCTGCTTTATTAACTGTTGTTAAGGAATTGAATGAGCCGCGTTTACCGTCTTTACGCGGGAAATTAAAGGCAAAGAAAGCCGAGATAATAAACTGGGGCTTTGAGGATTTGGGAATTGAAGAGGATATGATCGGATTAGATGGTTCCCCAACCTATGTTGTGAAAATATTTTCCCCGCCTCCAAAACAGGGTGGTGAGAAATTTCATGGGAATCCTGAAGACTCGGCAAAGAAAATTTTTGAATATTTAACCTCAACCAAGATAATTTAACGGAGTAGAATAATGAGTATTGAAATAATAAAATCGAAGTGTGTTGGTTGTGGACTTTGTATCCCGGTATGTGTTTATGATGCGATCAAGCTTATAGATAAGATTGCAGTAATTGATCTTGATAAATGTACCCTTTGCGGAGCATGTGTTGAGGCATGTAATTTTGATGCAATAATTCTCACAAAGGAAGAGAAAAAGGATAAAGATATCTCGGATTATTCAGGAATTTTAGTAGTTGGTGAGTTCCGTCATGGAGAAGTTCATCATGTAACTTATGAATTGGTATCAAAAGCCAGGAAACTTGCAGGCAAACTGGATGATGTAAATGTTTCATGTTTAATTATGGGAACTGATATGCCGGAAGATTCTCTGGAAAAGATAATTACAGCAGGAGCCGATAAAGTAATTAAAATCGATAATCCCGAATTGAAATTTTTCAATGACGAAGTATTTTCAAAACTTGTAACAGAAGTTTTAATTAATGAGAAGCCCGAGATTGTTCTCACCGGTGCCACATCAGAAGGCAGGGCCTTGATCCCATTGGTAGCGGTATCTTTAAGGACAGGTCTTACGGCGGATTGTACAGGTTTAGATATTGATCCGGAGAAGAAACTTCTTCTTCAAACCCGACCGGCATTTGGCGGAAATATTATGGCAACTATTATATGCCCGAATCACAGACCCCAGATTGCAACTGTTCGTCCCAAGGTAATGAAAATTATTCTTGATTCTAATAGGAAAGGCGAAATCATTGAGAAGAAAGATATTAAGGTTTCAAGGAAATTAACCGAGATCCTTGAAACGGTCAAGGATGAGTCTACTCATGTTAATGTTGCAGATGCTGATATTGTTGTTTCAGGCGGCAGGGGAGTAGGCGGTCCGAAGAATTTCGAATTAATCGAGAAATTAGCTGATTTATTAAAAGCAGCTGTTGGTGCTTCACGTGCAGCAGTTGATTCAGATTGGATTACATATTCACATCAGGTTGGTCAGACAGGTAAGACAGTTGCTCCAAAATTATATATTGCCTGTGGAATATCAGGAGCAGTACAGCATCAGGTAGGAATGAGATCTTCAGATTTTATAATTGCAATTAATAAGGATTCTTCCGCACCAATCTTTGATATTGCAGACATTGGAATTGTGGGTGATTTATTTGAAGTAATCCCTGAATTGATAAAGTTAATAGAAAAGAACTAAAGGTAAAGTAGTGAGATTAAAAAAGATTCAAATCTCCGGATTTAAGACATTCCCAGAAAAAACCGAGTTTAATTTTGACCAGCAGTTAACAGTGATTATTGGACCGAATGGTTCCGGAAAAAGTAATATCTCAGATGCAATTAAGTGGGTTCTCGGTGAGCAGAGTGCAAAGAATCTTCGTGGTCAGCATATGAACGATGTCATTTTTAACGGAACATCTTCAAGGAAAGCATTATCCCTTGCTGAAGTTAACCTTTTTATAAAAAATGATGATAATGCATTACCATTAGAATACCCGGAAGTTCAATTAACTCGTCAGATTTTTAAGAATGGTGAAGGCCGTTACTTTATAAATAAAAAGCGTGTCCGCCTGAAAGAGATTACAAATGCCTTCCTGGATACCGGGATAGGTGCACGGGCATATTCAATTATTGAACAGGGTCAGATAGATAAATTTATCTCATCATCATCAGCGGATCGACGTCTTATTTTTGAAGAAGCAGCCGGGATTATGAAGTATAAAAAGCGTAAACAGGAAGCACTCCGGAATCTTGAAAAGGTCGCTGCTAACCTTGTAAGGATCGAAGATCGGATCGTTCAACTTGAGAAGCAAGCGGGTACTTTAAAACGTCAATCATCCAAAGCCCGGAGATACAAGAGATTAAAAGAAGAACTTTTAGAGTTAAAGAAAACTATTCAGATCTCGATATTCCGTAAGTTATTATCACAAAAAGTTCAGCTTGAAAAGGATTCAGGTTCTGTTCAGACAGAGTTTGATAGTTTCATTGCAAAGATTGAGAATAAAGAGACTCAGATTCAACAGGTTAAACTGGATTTATTAGAGAAGGAAGAGGAACTTAAAGAAATTGAAGGTGAGAACTTTGAAATTTCGGAGAAGGTTCGAGAGATTGAGAAAGAGATCGCAACCATAAATGAACGTCTCATGAACATTGAGAATTTACGTACCGAATCCAATTCAAATATTATAGAGATTGAGAATAAGGTTATTGAGCGCAAAACTGCCCGGGACAATGCGAATACTGAACTGAATGAAATTATTGAGCGCACAGATAGCTTTACTAATGACCTGAAACTTGCAGAAGAGAATTATAATAAAGTTTATGAATTATTGAATGAAAGTAAAAATAATTTAACCGAATTTAAAGATTCAGTTTTTGATTTATTAACTGAGAAAGCTTCGATTGAGAATAAGATAACTTCATTTGTTACACAAAAGAGCCAACTCCAAATTAATATTGATCGTTATATTGCAGAGATTCATGCTTTTAATTCTGAGGTTGATGAGTTAAAGAAGGAGAAGGATAGTTTACTTCAGAAGAAAGAAGAGAATGAAGCCGCAGTAAAAACAATCGAGTCTGAGATTGAGAAGTTTACAACAAAGATAAATGAGATGAATGAAGAGTTTACAAAGCTAAGCTTGACTCTTGAAGAAAAGAAAAATGCAATTTCCAGGATTGAGCACGAACTTAAGTTCTTAAAAGATATGACTGATCATTATGAAGGTTATTATGAAGGAGTCAGGCGGTTATTTGAAAAGATAAATAAAGATAAAGAAAACTTTCTTGGGATAATTGATGTTCTTGCAAATTTAATAACTGTAAAGAAGGATTATATAACTGCAATTGAATCCACACTTGGCGGAGCCCTTCAATACGTTGTTACCGAGAACATGAACGATGCTCAGAGAGGAATTGAATACTTAAAGCGGGTAAAAGGCGGGCGTGTTACCTTCCTTCCAATTGAAAATTATAACTGGGTTGAGGCGAAGAAGGGCCGGACCGACTTTGGTGAAGGGTTCTTATGTTTAGCTGACGAAGTTGTTGAATGTGAAGATAGATTTAAAAAAATCATTACAAAGTTCCTTCATAGAACCTTAATCGTAGATACATTTGAGAACGCAATAAAAATTAAACGTCAAATTACGAAGGATAAAATTTTCGGGTTCAAGATTGTTACGCTTGACGGAGAAGTTATCTTTGCTGATGGTAGAGTTTCCGGTGGAAAATTAAAAGAAAAGACAGCTGGGTTTTTATCTCGAAGATATCTACTGAAGGAATTGAATGATAAATTAAAAACTCTAATTCCACAGAAGGAAGAGATCGATGAGAAACTCAATCATTTAGAGAATGAAACTTTAAAGTTGGAAGAGGAGAAGGAATTCTATCTCCGGAAATCTGAGGATACACGGATGCAATTGATAGAATTAAATTCCCAGTTTTCAAGGAATGAAGAAGATAGGAAAAGGATAGGGAATAACATTGATATTAATAATTCCCAGATCTCATTACTTCAAAGTGAGATAGATGATTTAAATAAAGAGATAACTCAAATCCAGGAAACTCTCGATTCTTTAAATGAAAAAACTAAGGAAATTGAAGAGAACATTGAGAAGTTCGAGAAAGAGATTGCCCAGAATGAAGGTGATTTAGAAAGTTCCCGTGGTAAGATTGAGGAATTGCGTAGTAATCTAATAAAAGATACTGAGAAGAAAGAAGGTTTAAATAACCAGATAGAATTTTGGGCAAATTTAATAGAGGACTGGGAGAACGATCTTGAGTTCCAAAAAAGTCAGTTAAACAGAAGTTTTGAAGAAGAGGGTACAAATAAAACACGCTTATCAGAACTTGA
>DAOVMD010000346.1 GCA_030630935.1 Candidatus Mcinerneyibacteriota bacterium
CTATCAGCTCTGTTTATAGAGGAAAGCAGATCAAGAATTCAGATATTATTCAACTTGATTATTTTAAAAAAAATAAAATTGAAAGTAATATTGAGCAAGTTAGGGTTGAGTTTGATGGTGATCCACAGGGCTATTTACCGTGCACAATCGAAATGGCAGAGGATAACCTCGAATTAATAATAGGGAAAAATAATGAATAGAGAACAGAATTTAATTAGGATGATTGATGAATTAATGCCCGGGGGTGATGACCGGGTTACAAAGTGTTTTGAATCCGATGCGGAAGTATTAAAGTTTAAAAGCGACAGGTTATTATTCTCTACTGACGAGTTTTCTACAGAAGATTTATTCAGGGAGAATAATCCGTATGTGTTAGGCTGGAACATGGCAGTTGCAGGGATTAGTGATATTCTTGCGTCCGGCGGGAACCCTTTATATTATGCGCATGCTCTCGTTATTAAAGAAACCTGGGATGAAAAATTCATCATGAAATTTACAAAGGGAGTTGCGGAAGTTTTACGGAAGATGAATATTATTTTTATTGGTGGTGATTTTGGAATATCCAATGATTGGAGATATATTATTTCAGTAATAGGTGAACCGGTTTCTGTCCCGATTACAAGACAGGGAACAAGAGACGGTGACCTGATTTTTATGACAGGAAAAGTAGGGCTAGGGAATATTGAAGCGGGGTTAAAGTTGTTTGGAGATATGAAAAATATTTCAAATGTGACGAACCTGTTCAAGAATAAGTTTCATATTCGATATGAAGAGTCAAAGCTCATTGCAAAATTCGCAAATGTCTGCATTGATACCAGTGATGGTCTGTTTAACGCAATCAATGCAATTTCAGAACTTAACGCTACAGGTTATGTGATTGGAAATATCCCATACTTACTAAAGGGAGTTGCCCTTTCAAGAATTTTAACAGTTCCAAAAACTCTCTTATTCCTTGGTGAATCAGGGGAGTATGAATTGCTATTTACAATTAGAGAAAATGATAAAAAATATCTTTTAAATTCTGCAAAGAAAGCAAGGTTAAAATTTACGGAATTGGGTAAGATAACTGGTGCTGAAAATAGGATATTATTTGAAGATAATCGCGAGTTGGATTTAACCGGAATAAATTTCAGAGCACGTGACTTTAAAAATAAAAAGGAATATTTGAAACAACTTATAAAATATATTTCAAAATAAGTTATTGAGAATTAAAATTAAAAATATTATTCTCAGATAAATATATTACAGGAGAAATAATATGTCGAGAAGAGTCGTTATTACAGGTTTGGGTCCGGTTACATCGATTGGAATTGGTAGGGATGAGTTTTTCAATAATCTATTTTCCCAAAGGCATAACTTTAAAAAGATCCCTACTGTATTTGATAGGGATTACCATTTTAAATCAAGATATTATATTCCAATTCCTGAGTTCGCACTTAGTGATTATCAAATCGGAACACGGTTTTCGAGAATCATGCAGATTGAAGATAGGATAGCATTACTCGGAACAAAGCTTGCCCTTGAAGACGCTGGTTTTACTATTGAAAAGAAGGGTAGGGGTTATCAAGTTCCGGAGATCTCAGATTGCGGAGTAATTTTAGGAATTGGTCTGAGCGGATTGGAAGCAGCATTGACTTCATACTTATCTCATATTTTTGATACCGAAAAAGATTCCATTGCGTTATTAGGAAACGACTTACCAAGGTATAACAGGATGATTATTCCATCCACTATGCCCAATTCAATTACAGCCTGGACCTCAATAATTCTTCATCTTACAGGCGTTAGTTTTACAATAAATGCAGCATGTGCATCCGGGACAATTGCGATTGGTGAGTCATTCAGAAGGATTCGGGATGGTTACGATAATATGATTATCACCGGTGGAGTTGAGTGTTTACGTGAGGAGCTCGGTAGTATAATGCGCGGGTTTGATACATTAGGAGCCCTTACAAAATCTTCCGATGGGAATCCCATTCCATTTTCAAAGAACCGGAGCGGATTTTTGTTTGCCGAAGGTGGTGGTTGTATTCTGGTTTTGGAAGAGTTGGAGAATGCACGAAACCGTGGTGCGGAAATTTATGGTGAGATAATTAATTACAGTATTAATAGCGATGCATTTAATATTGTGAAGATTGATCCTTCAGGTTTACAGATAGAAAAGTTATTAACTGCTCTTAAAGGTGATAGAAAGATTGATTATATAAATACACATGGCACGGGAACAGAAGTGAATGATGAGATTGAAGCTCAGTCAATTATTAATATCTTTGGGGATAAATCTGAACAGCCTTACTTGAATTCGACGAAGGGTATACTTGGGCATACACTCGGAGCAAGCGGCGGGATTGAAGCTGCAGTGACTGCGTATGCAATTAAGAATTCAAAGATTCACGGGAATAAAACCCCTGATCCGATGGAGAACCTGAACCTGGTTTATGATACAATTAATGAAAATATTAATTTTGCAATTTCGACATCTTATGCTTTTGGCGGGCATAATGTTGGGATTTTATTTTCTAAATTTATAGATTGAGGTGATTATGATTAAACCGAAAAATATAACAGGCTTTAGGAAAGGTTGGCTTTTACTTCGAGTTAAGATCAGGATGTTTTTTCATTTTCTCGGAAAACTTTTTTCAGGGAAACTTTCATTAAAAAACTTTTTTAAAGTTCTGAAGAGGTTATTATATTTTTTATCAACAATTAAAGAGAATAAATTTGTGAAGCTCGGTAAATATACGAGGTTTGGTCTTTATCTTCCGGGATATCCATCACGAGCATTCTTTACCGCTTGTGAGAAGTTCAGTCATTTTGGGGTTAAGCTCCCATGTACAACTGTTTTAGTATCCGTTACATCCGCGTGTAGATTTGATTGTGTACATTGTTATCAGAAGAACGATAAGGGTAAGGATGCGGACTTGGATAAATTAATTGAAGTTGTGAAGAAATTACAGAATATGGGAATGGCATTTTTCAATATTGAAGGCGGTGAACCATTCCTGGTTTATGAGAAATTGAAGAGAGTCTGTGAAGTGATAGATAACCGTTCTGAGATCTGGATAAACTCAGTCGGTGATGGAATGACTCTCGAAAAATTGAAGGAGTTGAAAAGCCTGAACCTTACTGCGGCTATGTTTTCGTTTCATTTTCTTGACAAGGAAGAGATGAATAAGTTCATGGGTTCCGATAATGCCTGGGACTCAATTATGAATGGGATAAAATTATGTAATGAAGCAGAAGTCCCGGTTGCATTTAATATTTGTCTCCAGGCAGATGATTTTCATAATGGAAAATTTGAAAAATTAATGGATAAAGCAAAAGAATTAAATGTATCTATAATCCAGTTGATTAAACCAAAACCAGCCGGTGGTTGGCTTGAGTCGGGTGTTGAAGATTTTCCGTCGGCAGAAATTGAACGGGTTAAGAAACTTGTAAATAAATATAATAATGAAAAGGAATTCAAGGATTATCCATCTATTTCTGCACAGGTCTTTGAAGAAGCACCTGAGATGTTCGGGTGTACTGCAGGGGGAACTGATAGATTTTATATCAATGCAAAAGGTGATTTGCAGCCGTGTGAATTTTTAAATATTTCATTCGGGAATATTTTAACTGATGATTTCGAAATAATTTATAAGGAAATGCGTGAACAATTTGAAGGTCCGGGTGAAGCATGGTTATGTGAGAAATATTCAGGGAAAATTTTAAAGGTGTTCAAAGAAAAAAAACTAAATTCACTTCCGTTATCAAAAGAATTATCAAAAGAAATATATGAGAACTGGGATAGGGGAAGGAAAACAAAATTATACAGGATTATTGAAGAGAGATAGCATCGCCTTCGCTCTGCATTTAAGAGTTCAAATGTTCAATGCATGCTTCGCATGCGTTCAAATGTTAAGGGAGTTGAGATAGTTCAATTGTTCAAGAGTTATTGTAGAAACTTGCTTGCTCATGATGCAAAAAGACTTATTGTTTA
>DAOVMD010000291.1 GCA_030630935.1 Candidatus Mcinerneyibacteriota bacterium
AATTATAACATAATTTATTTTTATTGTCAAATTAATCAATGGGTTTCCTCTTTTTTTAAAGACGCCGGAATGTCATTGTCCCGACGCGTCGGGATGACTTCCGCTACACTCCAGCCACGCGCTAAAGCAAAGTACGGCAATCTCGCTTTAAAAAAAACCTTCGCTCCGCTCAGAGATCGCCACGTCGAGTACTCCGTACTCTTCTCGCGATGACAAATACTGTCCAACTGGCATTAATACCAAAGATCATTATCGCGAATTTAAATAAGTTCATTTTTAATATAAAGAAAGAGATCAGCATTCTATTTCATTTTAAAATGGAAATCCAACCCGTATTAGAAAAAAGAGGATATTTAACAATTTATATAATATTAAAATTTTTGATGCTCTGAATATTATTACTTTTAATTTATTTTTAGAAAATTTATAAACCAATAAAAATATTAAAATGTCAAATAATATATAAATAATCAAGCTAATAATTGTACCATAATCACCTTCATATAATATCGGAATAATGTTAAGTAAAAATAATACTAAAACATTAGTTGTCATATAATATAAAAGTAAACCAAGAAATATTGCTTTCGCTTCAAAACCAGAACCAGTAAAAATCAGATAAGATATTAACATAATAATATTAATAATCAGAACAGTAAATAAAAATTTTAAGCTGATACTTATAAATTTTTTAATTCGTTGAGTAGACATTCAATCTCCCTTCTCTTTCAAGTTTTCGGAACAGGTAAATTAAAGAGAACAACCCTCCTATAAATAAAACAATACCCATTATATCGAACCACAAGGGTTGAAATTCGACTAAACCAACTAATGGCTCTGCAGTATAGCCACCAATTTTAATATTAAATGTAGTTCCTACTATATCGTTTAAAAGATTGAAAAATGAATGAATAATTATACAGGGAACCAAAGAATTTGTTTTTAAAACAATCCAGGCTAATAATACCCCTGTAGTAAACGCTGCAAATAACTGATATGGGTTTAGATGCATAATAGAAAAAATTAAGGCAGACACTATGATTGTTGTTGTTTTTGAATAATTTTCCCGAAACCCATTTATGACTAACCCCCTGAATAAATATTCTTCCGTTAACGGTGCAATAACTCCGATAATAAAATACAAGAGGAAACCTGATGAAAGATATAATTCCATTAACCCTTTCAAAAAATCCGGTACCGGAAAAAACCATCTTGTTATATTATCCACTTCAGATACAATAATATTCAGTCCGAAAAAAATAAAAAATATCGGGATATAAATTATTAATGGTGTTGGTTTCAATGGGAATACTTTTAAAAAAGGTTTTTTTGTTCGTCTCCAACCGGTATAGACTATAATTCCAAATGATAATAGAGCACCTAAAATAAAAACAACGCCCTGATTCGGTATCCATTTAAAAGCAAATCCGAATATCCCCTGTAGAAGGGCTAATAATAACACTAAACCTAATACATCAGTAATAGTTGGATAACCTTTTAATTTTTTCATAACAATATTAAAAACCGTTTTAAATTTTATTTATAAAATGAAATCAGTAGAGAGAAAATTTGATTTATGATTTTTCACAATATTAGTTATTATATCTTTATTGATTTCAGTCTCTTTCGCTGCCACCAAAGTCCTGATTGTAAATACTCTCAATGCATCTGAAACCGATAAGGTTCCCTCAGCAGAATCTTTCTTACCTGTAAATGGAAAGATATCCGGACCTCTCTGGCATTGACTATTAATATTTACTCGGCAGACCTGGTTGACTAAATGATCGATGAGTGATGCAATTTCAGCGGTGTCTTTTCCAAAAATACTTACTTGCTGACCATATTTCGACTCAACAATATATTTAATAGGTTCTTCAATATTATCATACGGAACGATTGGAATTAAAGGACCGAATTGTTCTTCCGAATAAAGCTGCATCTTTTCATTAACCGGGAATAGAACTGCAGGTGTAAATAAAGTACTATCAAACTCCCCGCCATTCGGGTTCATGATCTTTGCCCCGTGTTTCTTTGCATCTTCAATAAGTGAAGTCAGAAAATCTGATTTATTCTCTTCAGGAAGCGGTGTGATATTCACTCCTGACTCCCAGGGCATTCCTAATTTCAATGCTGTGATTTGTTTAATAAACTTCTCAATAAATTGGTCAACTATTTTACTGTGAACAAAAAATATCTTTAATGCTGTACATCTTTGACCGTTAAATGATAATGCACCGAGTACTCCTTCTTTAACTGCAAGGTCAATATCTGCATCTGGTAAGATTATCGCCGGGTTTTTTGCTTCCAGCCCAAGAACCGACCTCAAACGGTTTGGTAATGGATGTTGTTTCTTTAAAATATTTGCAACTCTGCTTGAACCGATAAATGCGAGAACATTAATCCTTCCCGATTCCATGATTGGGCCAACGACTGTTCTTCCGTCCCCGTAAATTGTATTAACAACTCCTTTTGGGAAAGCATCTTTAAAAATTTCTAAGATAGGCTGGAATAACAGAACCCCGATTTTCGGCGGTTTAAATACTACCGTGTTACCCATAATTAATGCAGGGATCAAAGTTGTAAACGTTTCATTCAGGGGGTAATTAAACGGTCCCATACAAAGAACTACCCCTAATGGCGCTCTCCGGATCTGGGCAATCACACCTGATTCAATTTGAAACCTTGAAGATATTCGGTCAAGGTCCTTCAATGCATCAATCGTATCCTGAATATATATAATTGTCCGGTCAAACTCTTTTGCTGAATCCTTAAATGATTTTCCAATCTCCCACATCAGTAATTTTATGATCTCTTCACGTTTCTTTTGAAGTGCTTCTGCAAAGTTTGAAACTGAGTCAATCCTCTCTTGAATAGACCTTGTAGGCCATTCCCCTCTTCCGAGGTCATAAGCATCTTCCGCTGATTGAAGCGCCTGAAGCGCTTCCTTTTCTGTTAGTAACGGGTACGAACCCATTTGCTCCTGGGTTACTTTATCCGAGACCTTAAGACAGATCGGTGAATAAACATCCTGCATTGGTCCGGACCAAACCCGAAGTTCGCCATTAATTAAATATTCTGTCTGGTGAAGAGGAAATTTAACTTTGAATTCTTTGGGAATTTGGTTCTCTTCAGGAAATAAATTTTTTAAATTTTCATTACTCATTTTTACTCACTCCGTTTTCTTAGAAAATATTAATGATAATTCTTTATTAAAAATTTCTTTCGATAATTCCTTTTCAATTTTCTCCCGTGCGGAATTACCAAGTTTCTCAATATTCTTTTCGTTCTCTAAAAACTTAATTATCTCGGCTGTTAAACTTTTTGAGTCGTTGGGATTAATTATTATACTGTTGGTATTATTCTCGATAAGCTCAGGGAATATTCCAACTGATGTTGAAATAACAGGTCGTCCGGATGCCCACCATTCAAGCAAAACTCTCGATGTGGCTTCTGAACCTGTTGATGTGATTATCCCAAAACTTGATGCCTTGATAAATTGTTTTACTTCTTTACGGTTCAGATAACCCCAGTATTTAACAGGACCATTGAACCTTGATGCGATTTCCGACCACTTGTAATTTACTTCCCTGCCTGCAATGTTTAATTTAAGGTCAGGAAATTGGTTCCAGATAAGATTCATTGCATCCCATAATATTTCAATTCCCTTCACATGATCAAGTCTGCCAAGATAACCAATTGTTAATTCATCCGGTAACGGCATTCCTGGAAAGTCAGATAAATCAACTCCTGCATAAATCACATTTATCTTTTCTATACCTAAAGTTCTTAATTCGTCTCTAATCTTTTTATTTCCGGCAATTACTCCGTTGCATCTCTTATATATTAATCTGTTGAAAAAATTATTCTTAACTCCAAAAGCTTCAGTCCTGAATCGAAATAACTCGGACTTGAAACGCTTCTTTAAGAAATATCCTAGTGTTAAACTACTCCCTGTAAAACAAAGGATTTTATCAATTTCTTTAAGGCTTTTCTTGAGGGTTCTTAAATTATAGAAAAAATGCTTTGATTTCCTCGATTTAATTGGGATTAACTTAAACTTGTTTCCTTCAAGCTTCTTCCATAGATCTGAATCAGTTTCAGTAGCCCAATAAACAGTACTGCCTTCCTTTAAAAAATACTCTCCTACTTCAATTGCATAATGACTCAACCCTGAAAACCAGGGAATATCACAGATGATTAATATATTCATTTCCTGCTTCTAATTTATGATTAATTCTCTGGTATTTTAACACTTTTCAGTTTTTATGTCAAGGGATAATTCGGTTAACTTCGTTAACCGAATTAGATACCAGAGAACAGATAGCAGAGAACAGTCGTTTTATAGATATGCAAAAGAAAGAGATTATGTATCCCTAGCATTTAATACTGAATATGGAGTGCATCACTTAAATCTCAGATTTAAATGATGCGTTTTATTTTTCCTTTTTCCTTCAGAGTCTTCATGCCCTTCATGGTAAAATATTTTTCGCTTTATTGTTTTCATAACTCGGCATAAATGCCTAATTCGGTTAACGGAGTTAACCGAATTAGATAACAGAGAGCAGAGAACAGAAAACAGTCGTTTTATAGATATGCAAAAGAAAGAGATTATGTATCCCTAGCATTTAATACTGAATATGGAGTGCATTGATGAGTTTACAAATCAATGCTATCTTTTCATCCCGTCAATATCG
>DAOVMD010000344.1 GCA_030630935.1 Candidatus Mcinerneyibacteriota bacterium
GGGTTCCCTATTAAAAAACTAACGAGAACTAAAAAAAAATAAAAGAGAAATAAAACAAAAAAAACGAATAATTAAAAATAAAATTGTAATTAAAAATCATTTTCTTCTTGACAATAATACTCAATTGTGATAAACTAAAATTTCAAAAAAAAATGGGAGATTCTAAATGAAAGAAAAACTAAAGCAATACTTACAAAATTTCTCGGGAGATTATGCAGATATCCTGATTGAAGAAGGTTTCTATACCACGGTTTCATTTAATGGTAAAGAGCTGAAGAGCTACTCTACTTATTCAAAGACAGGCGGTCATGTTCGAGTATTTCATAAAGGTGGTAAGGCCACCGGTTCGTTTGTAGATTCTAAGAAGATCCCAAATTTACTTGCAGAATTAGAAACCGGTTCTGAATTAATTGGTTCATCTCGAAAAAAACCGATTCGTCTCAAAGTGGCTCCTGTCATAAAAGCAAAATATAAACCACGTGTAAAAATACATCCCAAGAAAATTAGCTTAACAGAAAAATTCGATTTGCTTAAATATTACAATGACCTTCTATTGAATCAGAAAATTGTTTCAATGACCGAGATTGGTTACATAGAACTACATATTAAAAAATCCTTTTTTAACACTGAAGGTACAGAGATTGATCAGGAGATAGTCCTTGTTAATATTGCAGCCGGGATATATGGAAAGAGCGATAAAACTACCCAATCACTTCGCATAGGTATTGGTGGTAATGAAGACTATAACTCCCTTCTAAACAGAGATGAGGTTTTCCTGAAGCAGACCAGGATACTTGAGCAGCTGATCAATTCTGACCCTATTAAAGGTGGAGTATTCCCGGTAATTTTAGATCCTCATGAAGCCGGGGTATTTATCCATGAAGCATTTGGGCATTTATCAGAAGCAGATATTATTCAGAATCATCCTACTTTTAGAAAAGAGATGTATATGGATCGGAGATTAGGAAAACCAATTTTAAATGTAATTGATGATAGTAGTATCTCAGGTCATCCGGGAAGTTATAAATATGATGATGAGGGAGTTGAAGCAAAAAAAACATATTTAATTAAAGATGGAATTCTTTCAGGTCGAATGCATTCACGGGAGACCGCAGAAGATTTTGGAGAAGAGCTTTCCGGGAACTGCCGGGCTGAGAATTATACATATACTCCAATTATCAGGATGTCAAATATTTTCATTGATTCCGGTGAAACTAAATTTGACGATATGCTTACCTCTATCGATGACGGTTACTACCTGTGTCATGCAAAGGGTGGTCAAACCATGGGAGATATGTTCTCATTTGGTGCACAATACGGATATGAGATTAAGAATGGAAAACTTGGTAATATGGTTCGTGATATTAACATGAGCGGTAACCTCTTCAATACTCTCGAATCTATTTCTATGATAGGAGATAAAATACAATTCTCGGAGATTGGCGGGTGTGGAAAAGGTGGTCAGATAATGAGGAAGTCAGGGAAAGGTGCACCTCATATTAAGATTGATAATGTTACTATAGGAGGTGTATAAGATGAAAAGAATCATTGAACTTGCCAGGAAAAAGGGAGTTGAAGCTGAGATATTAATGAAGGAGCATCAGACAATTAATATCCAATTTCAGGATGGAAAATTAAATTCCGTAACAAAGAATAATTTAAACGACTTCTCGTTGAGAGTTCTGAACAATGGGAAACTTGGTATAATATACGGTTCAAAAGCTAAGAACCGTGAAAAGCTTGTAGATGCTGCAATTGACCTTGCAAAAGCAGGTAGAAAAGTAGATTTCCACTTCTCCGATCATTCAAAATTTAAAAAGTTAAAACTAACTTCCGGAAAAATCAAGAAATTAAATATTTCAGATCTGAAGGAGATTGGTGATGACGTAAAAGGAAGAATGAAAAAATTTCTAGATGTTGAACCTGACATTACAATTTCAACGTCAAGTGCCAAAACATCTATTGCTACTACTAATGGAACAAATATTTCTCAGAAACAAACAACCTTTGTAAATTTTTTTATGGTAAAAATACCTGCAAGTAGTGGTGGAATCTATGAATTTATCTGGGATATTAAACCGGGTAAGATAAAGGATAAAGCTCTAAAAAAGATTGCAAAGGAATATAAATTATTTAAGAAATCATTTACCCCTGAAACGGGAACGATGCCCGTTATCTTTAACCCTGATAGTTTTTCCACCTTAATCTATTCATTTCTTACCGGAGTCTCAGGAGATAATCTTGTAAAGAATATTTCTCCTCTTAAAGATAAACTGGGAGAACAAATATTCAGTCCAAAGCTTACAATTCTTGATGACCCTTTGAAGGATAAATCTATACATTCAATTCCTTTTGATTATGAAGGTATCCCTACAACAACAAAATATCTGGTAGAAAATGGTATTTTAAAATCATTCCTATATGATCTGTATACCGCATCCAAATTAGGAACAAAATCGACAGGGAACGGATTTAAGTATTCAATGTTCGGCTCTTCAATCTCTGCTCCTATCACTCCATTCTCCAATTCAATTTATATTTCTCCGGGAGATAAATCTGAAAAGGAACTGATTTCCAGTATCGAAAAAGGTTTATACATTAAACAAGTAATGGGATTTCATTCAGGGGATTATCGACAAGGTAGATTCTCTGTATCTGTCGGTATCGGATATTATATTGAAAAGGGAAAACTAAAAGGACGTTTAGTAAATACAATGATTGCCGGGAATATTTATGATGTTCTTAAAAATATTATTGATATTTCAAAGGAAACAAAAAATACTGAACTTGGAAAATTCCCCTGGGTATTATTGGAAAAAGTAAATGTTTCAGGAAAGTAATTTGAAAAAAACTTTATATATAATACTATTTATTCTTATATTATTTATTGCTTCCTGCTCAAATAAGCAAAAGGTTATAGAACAATATCAGTTTTATATGAAAAAAGACCTTGAATATATTTCTAAATTTGAGGAAACTGAGAAACTCTTGTATGAAATGGAAATTAATAATAAGCAGGATTTAAACGATTATAAAGATAGAATCGAAAATGATCTGATCTCTAATCTAAAAAAATCTCTCTCATATTTGAAATCAATTAATATCTCTTCAAAACACCTGTGTAAAATCCATGAAATCCTAATCCTTTCCCGGGAAAATTTAGTGAAATCTTACTTCCTTTATATAAGTGAATTAAATATTAAAAATTTTAAAGAGAAACAAGAAGAATTAAAATTGAATCTGCAGCAGGTTGAAACTCTGGAAAAAACATATAAGATTCAATTAAATGAATATCTGTTTCAATAGTTCAAATGTTCAATGCCTGCTTTGCATGCGTTCAATAGTTAAAGTGTTCCAATCTAGTTAAAATGTTAAAGATGTTGAGATAGTATATAGCTTCGCTACAGAGAACAGATATCAGAGAACTGAGAACAGTCGTTTTATAGATATAGTTTCGCTTCGCTTCACATTTAATATTTATGGTTGATAATTATTAATTGATAAACCGAAATTTCTATTGTTTGTTAATTATTTCTTTTGTTTTTTTCTGCCGTCCCTACAGGACTGAAATCTTCTAGGGTTATCCATACACAGCAATAAATTGCTGGGCTACTATCACATTATCCCTACGGGATAAATATTGACAATATTTTTTTTGTTTTTTATTTGTTTTTTCTCTGCGTCCTCTGCGCTCTCTGCGGTGAAATTTGCATTCAATCGAATCCTTAAGTAACAATAGTTTTAAACAAAAGCATTGTATTTTATAATGCTAAATCATTCTTCATTTTTCATTGTTCACTATTAATTTTTACTTGCAGAGCGAAGCGATGCTATAGTCTCTTTAAAGTCTCCCGATACGTTTTTCTATCGGGATTTCCTCCCTTTGGTCGTCAACCTGATTAAGAATTTATTTTTGTTTTGTTTTTTAAGTTCTCGTTAGTTCTCTTCAGTTCTCCCGATACGCTTCTCTATCGCTTCGCTATACGGGATTTCCTCCCTTTGGTCGGTCAACCTGCTGA
>DAOVMD010000457.1 GCA_030630935.1 Candidatus Mcinerneyibacteriota bacterium
AATAGCCCAGCAATTCATTGCTGGGTAGAGATGTCCCAAAACACACACTGTCCCGTAGGGACAGCTGTACAACGAGGGACTTCAGTCCTGAAGATATGTATAATAATGAAATATATTTTGAATATAAATTGTTTATGTAATTATTCACAGGAATAAATTCCTTTGAATGCACAACAGTCCCTACGGGACTGTTGTGTTTTTTTGCATTTTAACCCAGCAATGAATTGCTGGGCTACTATCACATTATCCCTACGGGATAAAAAATAAAATCAAAATGTTTTTTTTTAATAATCTATGTATATTAATATTGAATTGTATTCATAAAAGGAGACCGGTTTTCAATCGTTCTTGAATCAGAAAACGTTTGTTGTTATTGAGAATCGAGCAGAATGAGATCTAGCTTGCGTCCGAATTGAGCGAAGTGAATGACGTGGCAATCTGAATTGTGTACGATTTTTATGCAAAATCAGTAGGGGCTCCCGGCCGGGCGCCCTGATTAAAAGAACTTAATCCTTCCATATCGAACATATCAAATCTTAACGGGATACTTAGTTCATACGATAAGGGTTTCCGGCCGGAAACCCCTACTGATGCGTTCTAATATATAATGCAAAATCATTCTTAATTCTTAATTGTGAAGTGAAGCGAAGCGATGTTCTTTTCAGTTCTCTGTTGATTTATTGTTTTGTTTTTAAATTATTTCTTCGAGACGCGCGGTTGCACGTCTCTACAATAACATTTGAACACTTGAACGCATGCGAAGCATGCATTGAACTCTTGAACTCTTTAATGCAGAGCGAAGCGAAGCTTTGCCTGCCCTCAAATTTTATTTGACAATAATATTAAATAGTGTTATACTTATTTAAATATTTTATAATAAGGATTTTAACAGGTTTAAATGAAAATAGGTTTAATAGGTTATAATAAAAGTCCATTATTAAGAAGGTTATCCGATGCAGTAAATGCTGCTGACCATACTGTTGAAACATTTATTCTTTCTCAAATCCCGTCTAATTATTCATTTGAAATATCCAAGAGTACGTTGCTTCTGAATGGTCATGATTTAAATGAATTCGATATATTTTACATTGATAACTACCATTTTTTCTGGCCATATCTCCGATTCAACGATGAATCTCCGGATAATTGGAATAAAATAAAGGATGAAGTTCCTGATCAATTAATTAATTTCAGGGAGTCGGAATCTATCCGGTCATCATTCATTTACATTCTGAATAATCAGAAAAAATTAATAAACTCAATTGAGTTCTTTCTCTTATTTGAATTTAAATTACATTTATTTATGCTGCTGGAAAAATTCAATATACCTGTAATTCCGTTTAGGATAAAATTAAATGAGCTTAAAAAAATAAAAAAGCGTCGAGAATTCCTGCAGGATTATTTATCTCAAACAACGATTGATTTATTTTATAAGGATAATGAAAAAGAGCTGAGGGAAAGAATTAATAGTAAGAAATTCCCAAAAGTGATTAAAGAAATTGATGAAGAGAAAATTTATAGTTTTTATTTATATGGAGATAAAATAGATTTTCCTGATACAGATATTTTCCTTGAGAATTTATCAAACCTGGAAAATATCAGGAATTTTTTCCTTGAATACTTACAGAATTTAAGGTTTTTCTGCCGCTTCGATTTCACAGTAATTACGGGTCAATTTTATGTTGTAGATATTATTCCTTCTCCGGAATTAAAGCATCAGAAGGATTTAGAAAATTTAACCAATTTCATTATAAAGGGAGGTTCAAAATGAAAGCATCCATGTATAATTTTTTCTTTAAGTATCACGCAAAGAAATATCTTGCGTACAATAGTTTTTCCAATGCCTTTGCTGAGGTGACTGATAGTGAATACAAGATAATTAAGAAGATACTTAAGTCACCTGATAAATTTAAATATAAAACCAAGAAAGAGCGCAAGTTGCGTGATAGTCTTATCATGGGGAATTATTTAATTGATAATGATTTTGATGAACTGACTGCAATAAAGTTTGAATATCTTTCTGGTCGGTTTGATTCATCCGGCTTGGGTTTAACACTTGCTCCTACTATGAATTGCAATTTCCGATGTGAATACTGTTATGAAGAACATTTAAAAGTTGATATGTCAGAAGAAGTTCAACTTGCTCTAATAGAGATGGTAAAGAGTTATGCACCAAAGATCACACACCTTTCAATTTTCTGGTTCGGTGGTGAACCTACCTTGAAAATGGATATTATTGAGAGATTAACAAAAGCCTTCATGAAAATTTGCAAGGAAAATAAAATTCGGTACACAGCATCCATGGTCTCAAATGGTTATCTCATTAACCGTAAATTTGCCAAGCGTTTAAAAGCTCTTAAAATTGACAGTGTTCAAATAACTCTTGATGGTTTGAAGGAGATTCATGATAAGCGCAGGCCTGTAGTTGGCGGGTATGGCAGTTTTGACCGTATTATCAAGAACATGAAAGAGATCGCAGATATAATCTCTATTAACCTTCGAATCAATGTTGATAAGACAAACTATAAAGATGCATTGGATTTATTGGATTATTTAAAGAAGCAGAAATTAGACGGAAAGGTCTCCCCTTATTTTGGTGTTGTTACAGCTTATACGGATAGTTGTTCAAATATTGCGGATAGTTGTTTTGATAATCAGGAATATTCCAAAGCTGAAGTTCAGATGTATAAAGAAGCTATCAAGAAAGGTTTTACAATTG
>DAOVMD010000437.1 GCA_030630935.1 Candidatus Mcinerneyibacteriota bacterium
GTGAAACCCATTGGGTTATATCATTTTGCTCAGATGGGTTCAATCTATGCAAAGTATTCAATGGGAATTAATGATCCGAAGATTGGTCTTCTCTCGATCGGCGAAGAGAAATCAAAGGGCAATGAACAGGTTTTAAAGGCTTATGGTTTACTTGAAAAGAGTAATTTAAATTTTATTGGAAATATTGAAGGTCGGGATATTTTACGCGGGAAAGCTGATGTAATTATCTGTGATGGTTTTGTGGGTAATATCCTAATTAAATTTGCAGAGGGTATATTCGAATTACTCATGAGAGAAGTGAAGGACCAGATCAAGGGAAGTTTTGCTGCGAAGATAGGCACATTATTTTTTATTAAAGTAATCAGAAATATAAGAAATCGATTCCATTATTCCGAGTTTGGTGGTGCACCTTTAATTGGCATAAATAAACCTGTTATAATCGGGCATGGAATCTCTTCATCTACAGCAATTCGTAATGCAATTTTACTTGCAAAGAAATATGCTGACAGTCGAATAATTGAACATATTAAAGAAAGAATCGAAGAGTTTAAATAATTAGGAGGTATTGATTAATGGATTTGAAAAAAGTAAAGATTTCCGGAATTGGAAAAGCAGTTCCTGAGAGGATTATGACAAATGACGATCTTGCGAAGATTGTAGATACATCAGATGAGTGGATTACTCAGAGAACCGGGATTAAAGAAAGAAGAGTTTCAGATGATAAAACAGCAACTTCTGATCTCTGTATTAGAGCTGCAGAAGATGCGATTAAAATGTCAGGAATTGATAAAGATGAGATAGACTTTATAATTGTGGGTACTGTTACTCCTGATTATTTTTTCCCTTCAACTGCCGGGATTGTACAGAAAGCATTGGGAATTGGGAAATGTGCAATTCTGGACATTGAGGCCGGCTGCTCAGGTTTCCTTTATGCCCTGGCGGTTGCAAGAAGGTTCATTGCATTTGGCGGTTACAGGCATATTCTTGCAATTGGTGCTGAGACCCTTACAAAGATAATAAATTGGGAAGATAGGAATACCTGTGTGCTTTTTGGTGATGGTGCGGGTGCAGCGGTTCTTTCACCTGCTGATTCAGAATCATGTATTTTAAGTGATGCATTATCAGGAAACGGGAATCTTGGTGATTTATTAATTATGCATGGCGGTGGATCAAGAAATCCAATTTCCCAGAAAATTTTGGATGATAAATCTGCTACTATCTGTATGGAAAATGGAAGAGATATCTTTAAGAATGCTGTTGTGTCAATGTATGACATGGCTCATGAAACACTTAATATTGCAGGAGTTACAACAGAAGATGTTAAGTGGTTAATTCCACATCAGGCAAACTTGAGAATCATGGATTCCGTAATTAAAAAGTTGGGAATTGAGAAAGAAAAACTATTAGTTGACCTTGAGAAATACGGGAATACATCTGCCGCATCAATCCCGATTACCTTAACTGACTTTGTTGAAAACGGAACAATAAAAAAGGGTGAGTTGGTACTGTTAGTTGCGTTTGGTGCCGGATTTACGTCAGCAGGGACATTACTCAGGTGGTAATATGGGAATGAAATTAGCATTCTTATTTCCTGGCCAGGGCGCTCAATTTGTGGGGATGGGAATTGATTTTGCAGAAAAATTTAAAGAAGCAGCTGAGGTTTTCGGGAAGGCTTCTGATAAATTAAATATTGATATCCTGGAAATATGTAAGGTTGGTCCGGAGGAAGTTTTAAAAGATACAAGAAACACTCAACCCTGTATTGTTACTGTTTCTGTCGCTATCCTGGAAGTTTTTAAAAAGCAATTTAATTTACAGCCAACATATATCGCAGGGCATAGTGTGGGAGAGTATTCTGCAATTGTTGGTGGGGAAATTTTAAGTTTTGAGGATAGTGTTTACCTCGTTACTCAGCGTGCAAAATTCATGCAGGATGCTGCTGATGAATTCGGGAAAGGTTCAATGGCCGCGGTGATAGGACTTGATGATAAGAAGGTGAGGGAGATATGTGAAGAATTCGGCGGAAATAATATTCAACCCGCGAACTTTAACTCACCGGGTCAGGTTGTTGTATCAGGTGAGAAAGGGAAAATTAATGAATTAATACCTAAATTTAAAGAAGCCGGAGCAAAATTAGTTAAGGAACTTTCGGTCAGCGGACCATGGCATTCAAGGTTTATGGAGCCTGCGATTGAAAGGTTTAAAGAGGTTTTTAGCAATGTTGAATTTAAAGATCCAAACTGTTTTTATATTCCTAATGTAACTGCGAAACCTACAAAGTCGGGGATTGAAATTAAAGATCTCCTAATTAAACAGTTAAATAATCCTGTTCTTTGGACCGATTCAATCAATAAAATAAAAAAGATGGAAGTCGATTTATGCATTGAAATGGGACCAGGTCAGGTGTTAACAAAACTGATGAAACGAATTGACAGAGAAATTAAAGCGGTTAATATTTCGAAATTAGAAGATATTGAAAAAGTTCATGCTCTATTTAACAAATAAAAAAAAACTTGCATATACTAATTAATTGTGATATAATAAAAAATCAATTTTGGAGGTTGTAGAATGTTATCTTTAAAAGGTAAAGTTGCATTTATTACCGGTTCTGCTCAAGGGATTGGTAAGGCAATTGCAAAAAAGCTTGGAGAACAAGGTGCAGACCTGGTTTTAATAGATATTAACGAAGAGGTTTTAAATAAAACAGTCGAAGATTTCAAATCATTAAATGTGAAAGTCAAATCGTATATTTGTGACATCTCAGATTTCAACAAAACAGATGAGCTTGCAAAAACTGTCCTCGCTGATTTCGGTAAGGTTGATATAATTGTTAATAATGCCGGGATTACAAGGGATAATCTTGTAATGCGCATGTCCGAGAGTGAATGGGATTTGGTTATCAGAATTAATTTAAC
>DAOVMD010000379.1 GCA_030630935.1 Candidatus Mcinerneyibacteriota bacterium
ATAATAGAAGTAAAACATAACGTCAATCTATTTACGATACAATCCGCTGTCAAGGTAATTACAATACATAACACTAGCTCTCGGTTCTCTTCGCTGATATTAGAGAATCGAGAGCAGATAATAGAAACGAAACATGTATCTCGAACCATAATACACGACGAGGATAAAACCTGGGAATAGGTTCCGAAGGAACACCACTTTCTCGATCTACTATCTCAATCTGATAACTGTTGTTTGCGGCAGTAAACAATGCGATTGCCACGACATTCCTTCCAGGAATGTCTCGCAATGACAAATAACACCTGATAACACTCAGATGTGTATAATTAAATAACTTATATGAAAGGATCTTCCTGTGAAAGGTAGTTTCTAATATAATCAGCTACTGCGTCTTCAAGGGATCTGAAATTTACAGGACAGTTAGTACTTTTCAGTTTTTTCATTTTTGCTTCAGTAAAGTATTGATATTTAGATTTTATATTCTCGGGCATATCAATGAATTCGATATTGGGAGTTTTTTCCATTGCATAAAAAACTGCATTCGCCAGGTCAATCCATGTTCGAGCAGTTCCGGTTCCGAGATTGAATATGCCATTTACTTTATTATTCTGAATTAAGTGCCAGATTATATCCATACAATCTTTAACATAAACAAAATCTCTCTTCTGTTCTCCATCCTTATATTCTGATCTATAAGACTTGAATAGTTTTATTTTACCGGTATCTTTAATCTGGTGATATGCTTTAAATATTAAGCTTGACATTTCACCTTTGTGGTATTCGTTCGGACCGAATACATTGAAGAATTTCAAGCCAACGACCTTGTCAATCAATCCCTGCTTTATCACCCAGAGATCAAACATTTGTTTTGAATACCCGTACATATTCAATGGTTTAAGTTCTGGCGTAAATTTATCATCATCAGAGAAACCCAATGAACCATCTCCATAAGTTGCAGCGCTGCTTGCATAAATAAATCTGATATTTTTTAAAAGTGCATATTCTGCAAGAGTCTTTGTGTATTTATAGTTGTTCTCGGTAAGGTAATCCGCGTCTTTTTCCGTAGTAGAAGAACACGCACCCATATGTATAATTGCATCTATCTTCCCAGGAAATTTGTCTTTTTTTATTAAATCTATGAATTTATCTTTATGTATATAATCCTTGTACGACCGATTAATCAGGTTCTTCCATTTTTCTGTTTGAGCCAGGTCATCAATTATTAAAATATCATCAATTCCTTCCTGGTTCAACCGCCAAACTATAACACTTCCAATAAAACCTGCACCGCCTGTAACTATATACACAACTACCTCCTGCTTAATTTTTGTATATTATATAATAGTATTAATTATATGTCAAGTGATTTATAAAGAGTTCAATTGTTCAACAGAAAGGATTTATCTTATTTTTTCAGATTGATAGCGTACCACGTTGGGTACACTACTCCGGATTGAGATTGAGACATAGTATTGTTAGCATTTAATACAGTCTCGATCTGATATCCCGGTCTTGATACTGAAGTTTGTGAGAGGAAAATTGGAGATTGCCGCAGTCGCTATGCTCCTGGACGCAAGCTAGATCTTCGATGCGCAATGACAAATAATATTGATATAAACTGCAAATGTTTAAATGATGTTTTACAGGATTGAAAAGCTTATTAACTTATTCGAATACTACTACATTATTCTTACCCAGGCGTTTTGCTTCATACAATGCTGTATCAGCATATTTTACAAGGTCCCGGGGTTCATAGATCTCGGGGGAAAAAGTTGATACACCACCGCTGATTGTCATCTTAACAACAACTGTATCATATTTATATTTGAAGATGGTCTTCTCAACTTTTTTCCTTATTCTTTCTGCTAAGTTATATGCACCTTTCAAATCAGTCTCTGGTAAGATCACCACAAATTCTTCACCACCGTATCGAGCACAGAAATCGGCTGTACGTGCGGTTTTTAAAATAATCTGTGCAACTTTCTTCAGGAGGAAATCTCCCACCTGATGACCATATGTATCATTATAATTTTTAAAATTATCAAGGTCAAAAATTACCATTGACATACTTCTATTATACCTGAATGCTCTATCAAGTTCCTTTGGTAGTGTTTCCCAGAAGTGTCTACTATTGAATAGACCGGTTAAGCCATCTGTATTTGATAAAATTTTCATCTTTTCATAAAGCATTGCATTTCGAATTGCAAGAGCTGCTTGGTTGGCAATTGTCTTTAAAACATTCTCATCATTCTCATCATAGACATTTTCAGATTCAAAATTCTGAACTGCAATCACTCCGAGAATTTTATCTCTCGAGATCATTGGAACCCCAAGCCAGGATTTCGATTTCCGACCTACACCCTTAATTTTTAATTTTTTACGCTGTTTCGCATCATACGTATTTAAAATTAAAGACTTCTTATTCTTAATGATATACCCGGTAAGACCGTCAGAAAGTTTAATCGGTGCTGAGGGAACCATTTTCCCATCCTCAAAGTTAAGCGGAAAATTAATTGTTTTTGTTTTGGAATCATAGACTGCAATATAGAAATTTTTTGTATCCATAATTTCTTTACATTCAAGATAAATAAGCTCTAATAACGAATCCATCTCTAACTCACCGCTAATTCCAAAGGAAATTTTATTTAATGCCGTAAGCTGTTTAATTTTCTGGTTTCGCTCAGTTACAAGATTCGCATTATTAATTGCAATTGCTGAGTACTTTGAAAAAATAGATACAATAGAAAGGTCTGACTCCGAAAATTTATAAGATTTTCGAAAATAAATATTCAGAACACCATAAGGAATATCATTCAAAGTAATTGGAACACAAACCATAGATCTCAATTTTTCTTTCTTTATCCAGTTGAGTGAGAATTTATCGTTCTGTTCCGCAAAAATCTCAGGGATATCCTGAATGATAACGGGTTTGTTCTGCTTAATTGCCCGGGATGCAACATCACTCGACTTATTTGCTTTGACAACTTTTGTATATGCCACCGATAGATTAAAATATGCCCTGATCAGATAAGATTTAGTTTCATTATCATAAAGCATAATCGAAGATGCATCAGCCTGGATTATATCACAAGCAGCTTTTGAAATCAGGTTAAGAACATTCTGAAGATCGACTGTTTGAAGCAGAACCCCTGTCATAAGAAGAAGCTGCTGCAACTGCCCTTCTGTATAGAGTACTGCCTCCTTTGAGTTTGATCGACTTTGTTTATTTCCTTTCAACGTAATCCTGGTCTAAGAATTTTCTCCAAAGGCTTCTTCTAATTTAAGAAGCTTATTCCAGTTTTTATCTACTGAATCCTGAATATATTGAATTTGTTCTTCATTCAGATGTTTAAACCTTCTTTGAAGTTTTAGATATTCAGAAACCGGTTTAGGATTTTTAATTTTCCGATTGATTTTATAAACACCATTCACGACTTCATAAAGATTGAAAGTCCGGGTTTCTGTTGCAAGTCTTGAAAGTTTAATTGTAATATCCGGTGGATATTTCCAACCTGTTGGACACGGTGCGTAAATATGAAAAAATTTAAAACCCTTCATCTCTTTTGCTTTATTCAATTTCTTAATTAAATCTTCCGG
>DAOVMD010000132.1 GCA_030630935.1 Candidatus Mcinerneyibacteriota bacterium
AATATCTATTACAGATCAAACCAATCTGGATGTGGAGAATAATTAAGATTGGGCTGCCGGCAGCATTTGGAGATCTGATTAGAAATGGAATTCATATCGGATTAGGAAGGATTGTCAATGGCTTCGGAACAATCCTTATGGCGGCATTTGGAATCTGTTTTAGAATAATGGGATTCCTGTTCATTCCTATTGAAGGAGTAGCAACTGCTGTAACCACAATGGTAGGTCAAAATCTCGGCGCCGGAAAACCCGAAAGATCTGAAAAGAGTGTTTATAAAGCAATTCTATTTATTTCTTTAGTCACAATTGTAATAGCTGCTTTAACAGCTTTTTTTGCAGAGAATATCCTCTCTTTCATGACAAGAAATGATCAGAAAATTATCTCCGAAGGAATTATAATACTTCGATTCTTTGTAATTACAATTTTCTTTATTTCAATATCCTTAAATTTCTTTTCTGCATTCTGGGGCTCAGGAGATACTGTACCACCTATGATAGTTTCAAGTATTGTAAATGGAATCATGATTATATTTATTGTTTATTCAATTCTAATTTTAAAGAAAGGTGCAATATATATCTGGATATCCCTTGCAATTTCAGAATTAGTTCAGGCAGGAATTATGTATATAATATTTAGAAGAGGAAAATGGAAAATCAAAGGTGACCTTTCAAGGATTAAGAGTTGAAGAGTTTAAATGTTCAAATGTTCAAGAGTTCAAGTGTTATTGTCAAAACATGCTTTGCATGTGTTCAATAGTGAGAAGTGAATAGAAAAGAATTTGTTTTCACTTGGTAATTAAAGATAATTAAAAGTTTTGTGTAAGAAATATCGCTTCCTCAAAAAACATTATAATATATAAAGCAAAACATTCTTCATTATTACTTTCTGCGTCACGAACCCTACGTAGTTCGTTGCTTCATTGTGGAGCGAAGCGAAACTATTTCCTTCTTCATGTCTTTAACGGTTAAAAAAGCACTCAATCGAATCCTTAAGCATTAAGAGATCTAAACAAATATAAACTACATAAGTAAGTCCATTACATGTCTCTTTAAAGTTCCTGTAAAATTTTTTTCTTTTTTTTTGTATTTTAAAAAGTTCTCGTTATTTCTCTTAAGTTCCCTGTAAAAAATATTCGCATTCGATTTATTCCTTAAGCATCAGAAGATTAAAA
Source organism: Candidatus Mcinerneyibacteriota bacterium (assembly GCA_030630935.1). Lineage (GTDB taxonomy): Bacteria > AUK180 > AUK180 > JAQVHJ01 > JAQVHJ01 > DAOVMD01. Next base: position 1,173 of record DAOVMD010000132.1, read on the forward strand.
GTAAAGCATTGTCATAAATAAAGCAAAACATTCTTAATTTTTCATTATTCATTGTTCATTCTTACTTGCAGAGCGGAGCGAAACTCTCTTCTCTTCGCATTTCACTTGTGAAAGAAGGCACAATCCTTGATGTTTTTCATGTGTCCGATGATTTCTATGAATTTTTGTTCATATTATCTTGACATTATTATATATATATGTTATAATCTGAAATTTAATATAGATAAAGGAAAGGTTTAATGAAAATAAACATCAAGAATGAAGAGATACGCAGTGAGCGAGTTCTTCGGATAGAAGAGATTGCCGGAGAGAACATTTTTAAATGTTATCAATGCGGGAAATGTTCTGCTGGTTGTCCGAGTGCAGATCAGATGGACCTTTTACCTAATCAAGTTGTCCGGAATCTTCAGATAGGGAAGGTTGACGCTGTATTAAATTCAAAAAGTATTTGGATATGTGCATCCTGTTTTATGTGTTGGACCAGATGTCCTCGCGGAGTAAATTTAACAGCCTTATTTGAAGCCTGCCGTCAAGTTAAGCTTCGTGAGAACATTGATGAAGTTGGATTAAAGCAGACTATTCAGGAAGCTGAAGAGATGGATATTCCCCAGATCGCAGTAATTTCAGTTTTAAGAAAATTAACAAGTTAGGAGTAGAGATGGAAGTATCTTATTTTCCGGGATGTACATTGAAGCAGACTGCAAAGAACTTTGAGACCTCTGCTATCAGTTCGAGTAAGCTTCTTGGGATTGAATTGAAAGAACTTTCCAGATGGAATTGCTGCGGAACTGTTTATTCATTAGCGACAGATGATTCTATGCATCACTTAGCTCCCATCAGGAATTTAATTCGAGTTCAGGAAGAAGGTTCCAAGGAAGTAGTAACGTTATGTTCAATGTGCTATAATACTCTTAAGCAGGCGAATGAATTAGTCCGCGCTGAACCTGACCGGCTTCAGAAGTTAAATGATTTTATGTACCTTGAAGAAGATTACAAACCTGATTTAGAAGTTTACCACCTTGTAACTTATATTAAGGACAATGTTGGTTATGAGAAATTAAAGGATAAGGTTACGAATCCTTTATCAGGATTAAAAGTTGCGGTCTATTATGGTTGTTTATTATTACGTCCTGATTCAATCAAATTAGATGACCGGGAGAATCCTCGAATAATGGAAGATATGATGGAAGCCCTTGGAGCTGAAGTAATAGATTTTCCTTATCACAATGAGTGCTGCGGTTCATATCATACGCTTGGTAAAAGGGACTTAGTAATTGAGCGGACCAATAAAATTATTTCTGAAGCTAAGCTTGATGGAGCGGATGTACTTGTATTGAGTTGTCCGGAATGCGACTTTAATCTTGATCATCGTCAAAAAAATACACTTGAGAAATATCCGAGTTTTGAAACGATGCCGGTTTTATATTTTACCCAATTAATGAATATTGCTTTAGGTGGCGACCTTGCAGATTGCGGGTTTGAATTGAATTATATTGATCCAATTCCCTTATTAAAAGATAAAGGGATATTAAAATAGATTTGGAGTAGACCTTATGAAGAGAATAGGCGTGTTTGTTTGTCATTGCGGTCTGAACATAGCCGGAAGTGTTGATATTGACAAGATAGTTGAAGAGGTTTCAAAATTAAATCATATTGTATATGTAAAAAATTATATTTTTCTTTGTTCTCAACCGGGTCAGCAGATGGTTGAAGATATAGTGAAGGAACATAACCTTGACGGTTTTATTGTTGCAAACTGTTCACCCACACTACATGAAAAGACTTTCAGGAATACTGCTATTCGAGCCGGGATGAATCCTTACTTTGTTGAAGTTGCAAATATTAGGGAACAGAGTTCCTGGCCTCATAGTAAGGAGAAGAAAAAAGCAACTCAGAAAGCTTTACTGATAATTAAAGCAACAATTAAAAAATTAGTTAAGAATCTTGACTACCATTCCAAACGAGTAGATTTAACCAAGCGTGCATTAATAATCGGTGGAGGTATTGCAGGGATACAAGCAGCTCTTGACATTGCAGATGGCGGGTATGAGGTTGTTTTACTTGACAGGCAGCAATCCATTGGTGGGCATATGGCACAGATTTCTGAGACTTTTCCAACACTTGATTGCCCGCAATGTATAATGACACCAAAGATGACGGAAGTAGGGAATCACCCTAAAATTATTTTAAGGACATATTCCGAAGTTGAAGAAGTAACCGGATTTATTGGAAACTTTACAGTTAAGATTCGTAAAAAAGCAACGAGTGTGGATTGGACTAAATGTACAGGCTGCGGAGAATGTATTGCCAAGTGTCCTGCAAAGCCCTTATCCGTATTTGACTGTTTTCTTTCAAAAGGTACCGCAATGTATAGAGATTTTGAACAAGCAGTTCCAAGTTTCCCTGTTATCAATAGAGATGCATGTTTATATTTTCAGAAAGGCGTTTGCCGAATTTGTGAAAAGGTCTGTCCCATTGACGCGATTGATTTTGAACAGCAGGATGAGATAGTTGAAGAGCAGGTTGGTGCGATTATCATTGCCACTGGTTATGATCTAATGCCGATGTCTGAACAGGGTGAATATGGTGCGGGCAAATACAAGGATGTAATTGACGGCATGCAGTTTGAGAGACTTCTTGCTTCAACCGGGCCTTATGCCGGGGATGTTAAGAGGCCGTCTGATGAGAAGGTTCCTGATAGCGTTGTTTTTATTCAATGTGCCGGGTCCCGTGATCCCGAATCAAACTATCCATATTGTTCAAAGGTCTGCTGTATGTACATAGCGAAGCAAGCATTACTATATAAACATAATGTCCATCATGGTCAGGCATATATTTTTTATATTGACATCAGGTCTACCGGCAAGGGCTATGAAGAATTTGTTCAGAGAGTTCAGGAAGAGTCAGGAGTAATTTATATCAGGGGAAAAGCTTCGAAGGTTTTTAAACGCGGAGATAAAATGGTAGTTTGGGGAGTTGACACTTTAACCGGTCAAACGGTTGAAATAGAGACCGACCTTGTTGTTCTTGCATCAGCAATGATTCCTTCTTCCGGTGCTTTTACTCTTGCATCGAAGACACGATTAGCTACAGACAAGTATGGTTGGTTTTCAGAAGCTCATCCGAAATTAAGACCTGTTGAAAGTGTAACCGGTGGATATTATCTTGCAGGGGCCGCCCAGGCACCGAAGGATATTCCTGAGACTGTTACCCATGCGAGTGGTGCTGCGAGTAAAGTCCTTGCATTATTCTCAAATGACTTTTTAGAGAGCGATCCTATAATTGTTCAGGTTGATCCGGAAATTTGTAATCGCTGCGGGTATTGTGAAGCGGTCTGTGCTTATGATGCAGTAAAATTAAATTCAAAGACAAAAATTGCCGAAGTAAATGAAGTTTTATGTGAAGGCTGTGGAGCATGTGCGGCGACTTGTCCGTCCGGAGCGATTTCGCATAGGAATAATACCAGGAGCCAGATATTTGATATGATTTCTGTTGCAACTGAAGATTATAAAGAAATAACCACAAAATTTGATAAATAAAGAGAGGAATTCAAATGACTACAGTTAAACCAAGCGGAGATAAACCTAATTTACCTCCCACTAGTCGTTTAATAGAAGTTTTCATTATGGGAAAGAGCTATAAGGTACCGGAAACACTTACCATTCAAAAAGCAATTGAGTGGGCAGGTTTTCAATTCATCCGGAGTTGCGGCTGCCGTGGCGGAATCTGCGGAGCGTGTCCGACAATTTATAGAACTAAAGATGATTATAAACTAAAAGTCGGTCTTGCTTGCCAGACAGTTGCAGAAGATGGGATGTATCTGGTTCAGCTTCCATTTGTTCCGGTTCAGAAAGCGATTTATAATATTGAAGAAGAAAAGGCAACCCTTGCCGCAATTGAAAAACATTATCCTGAAACCTTTCGTTGTGTTCAATGTAATACTTGTACAAAAGCATGTCCCATGGACATTGAAGTTATGCAGTACATTGCGGAGATTATAAAAGGTGATTATAAAAAAGCAGCAGAACTTTCACATTCGTGTATTATGTGCGGGATGTGTGCAGCCCGTTGTCCTGCTGAGCTTCAGCAATTTAATGTTGCAATGTTTATTAGACGAATGTATGGACGTTATGTATTACCGAAAGCAGAACATTTAAAAAACAGAGTTGAAGATATTGAAGCAGGAAAATATGAACCGATGCTTGATGAACTTCAACAAGTTTCAAGCGGAGAATTAGTGAAACGGTATAAAGAACGTGAATGGGAACCGGAGCCGTATGAAGTTCCGGATTGGAAACCAAAAGATACAAAATACTTATAATAATTTTATGGAGGTTTAAGATGGGTTATACCCCCGAGATGAAAGAATTAATAAAAGTGGTTGAGAAGACCCGACCTGAAAGAATCAGGAAGATAAAAAATGGTCATTCATATCCGGCATTATCTTTAGAAGCACGGACAAAAGTCCTGGAGAAATTTCATCCTGATTATAAGCCAAGCGGCAGGAAGGAGATACTTGTTGGTCCGAATAAAGGTGATAAGAAAACTTATCCTGAAGAATTTGTTGACCTTCTTCATTCCAGAAGCCGTCTTTCAAATATCGAAGATTTTGAGAAGATCATCGAAAAACCTGACTATGAAACAGATGTTTTAGTCATAGGCGCCGGCGGTGCGGGATCTTCAGCAGCACTAACAGCAATGAATCACGGTCAGAAAGTTATTCTATCTACAAAGCTCAGGCAGGGTGATGCGAATACAGTCATGGCGGAAGGCGGAATACAAGGTGCTACACAGGAAGTAGATTCCCCTTATTACCATTATCTCGATACGATTGGCGGAGGACATTTCACAAATGACCCGAAACTTGTAAAGGCATTAGTAACCGATGCACCCTTAGTTATTGAGTGGCTCGAATCTCTGGGTATGATGTTTGATAAAGAATCTGACGGCAGATTAAAAGTTCTTAAAGGCGGTGGTGTTTGTAGAAGGCGAATGCATTCTTCTGCGGACATGACAGGCTCTGAAATCATGAGAGTTTTAAGAGATGAAATTAATAATAATCCCGATAAAATTACACCCCTGGAATTTTCACCTGCAGTAGAGTTAATCCTTGATTCTGCCGGGAAATGTATGGGGGCAGTACTTTATAATTTGGAGACGAAAGAATATTATGTAGTTCATGCAAAAGCAGTGATTTTAGCGACTGGCGGTTTTGGACGTTTACATATTCAAGGTTTTGCAACAACAAACCATTATGGTGCAACTGCAGATGGAATTATCATGGCATATCGTGCAGGAGCAAAACATCGATTTATGTATGCGACTCAATATCACCCGACTGGTGCGGCTTTCCCGGAACAGAATATTGGGTTGTTAATTACCGAGAAGACCAGAACCCTTGGAGCTGAACCTATTAATAAGCATGGCGAAGAATTTGTATTTCCACTCGAGCCCAGAGACGTTGAAGCAGCAAGTATAATTAAGGAATGTATTGAAAATAAAAATGGCATTGCAACTCCCGCCGGACGATTAGGAATTTGGTTAGATTCTCCCATGGTTGATATTCTAAGGGGACCGGGTACAGTAGAACACGCACTTGAAGCAAAGCATATTCAATTTATGAGATACAATATAGATATTTCCAAGGAACCAATGCTGATCTATCCTACTCTTCATTATCAAAATGGCGGGATTGAAATTGATGAGTGGGGGGCAACTTCTATCCCGGGCTTATATGCCGCAGGTGAAGTTTCAGGTGGAATTCACGGTGAGAATAGATTAATGGGAAATTCTTTACTTGATATAAATGTTTTTGGCCGCAGGTCAGGGAAAAAAGCTTCTGAATATGTTAGTAAGGGAGTTAAGTTCGGTAAACCGTCATTGGATCATGTTAAAAAATATAATGCAGAATTAAAAGAAGCCGGACTGGGTGATGATTCAATTGCACCAATGCTTCTACCCGATTATAGTAATCCAAAGGTCAGGGAGAAACAATTAACAGCATTAAAATTTGGAACATTACAATAACAGGAGAAAATTAATGAGTGAAAATAAAGAACCCAAAATAGTTGGTTTTTTATGCAAGTGGTGTACTTCCGCTGCTGCTGATCTTGCAGGAACATCAAGAACACAATATCCTGCTTCGATTCGGCCTATTAAAGTTATGTGCAGCGGATCAGTGGATATGTCCTACATTCTCCGAGCCCTTTTAATGGGAGCTGACGGTGTTTTAGTCGGGGGGTGTCATCCCGCGGATTGTCACTATATCTCAGGAAATTATAAGGCAAGAAGAAGAATTGCAATATTAAAAAATATATTTGAAACTTTAGGTCTCGATAGCGAGAGAATTGAATTGAAATGGATCAGTGCCTCTGAAGGTACAAAATTTGCCAGAACAGTTGAAGCTTTCACTAATAAATTAGCGGAGAAAGGTCCGAATGATTTTGAAAAATTATGGAATATTTAGCTAATTAAAGGAGAAATTAAATGGCTATCTCA
>DAOVMD010000180.1 GCA_030630935.1 Candidatus Mcinerneyibacteriota bacterium
ATGTTAACTTTTTACTTGCTCACTAATCTTTTAACATAATATAATTCACATCTGAAAATAATATCCTTCTTATCTCATATACATAATTTTTCTAAAAAAAAGGGTTTCACTACTGAACACACTGAACACGCCGCTATATTATAGATTGCAATATACTTGTTTGGAGTTGGAGATACTTGTAAAACAACCGAATGTAAAATTTTCAACACCCCGAAAAAACGGGGTAAACTCCGAACACGAAGAAAAAATAAAATTCGCACCCGAGTTTAACAGGAGTTTAAACGTTGAATAAATTCAACTTGTTAAAATGTTAAAGTGTTTTTATAAAGGCATGCTTTGTATGTGTTCAAATGTTAAAAATTATCTTAGTAAAACCTTACTAAATACATGGTTGACTTTTACTAAGATTTGTGTTATAATTATATTGAGGTAAGTTATGATGATTAGTTTAAGGTCTAAGGTTATTCAAAAGGTTCTGAGGTATTTCTTTTTGAATGAGGATGCAGACATTTATTTAAGTGAGCTTGCAGGAATAATCGGAGAAGATGTAGCCAATGTTCACAAGATACTTGTTAAGCTTGAGAAAGAAGGTTTACTAAATTCGAGTTATCGTGGTAAAGAGAGGTTTTTTTTATTAAATCGAAGATATCCCCTTCTCTCTGCTTACCGTGAGATATTTTCACAAAAATTTGGTTTGCCTGAATTATTAAAATCAATTTTGCGGAATATAAAAGGAATTAGCAAGGCATTTATTTATGGTTCATTTGTAGATGGTCAGTTTGATGAATTTAGCGATATTGATATTGTCATAATCGGGTCAATTACCAGAAAATTTATTTTAAGTAAATTTACAAAGCTTGAAAAGGAATTAGGCCGGGAACTAAATTTTATTTTATATACTTCAGAGGAATATCATCAGGAACAAGAAAAGGATCCATTCCTAAAGAATATTTTATCTAATAAAACCATTGATTTAGTATAATGAAGAACAGGAAATATTTCACAAATATAGAATTTTCTAATGAAAGTATTCATAAGTTTTTAGAGTCATCCCATCGAGACTACAAGATTGCAACAGAATCTAAGGAAGAGATTGTTTCGTTTATGTTTATATATAATAGTATTATCAAAGCATCTATTGCGTTAATGGCTCATCATGGTTTAAAGTTACGCTCAATCCCGGGACATCACAAGATTCTGTTGGAAACAGTCAAAGAATTATTAGGGTCAAAATTCCAAAGTAATCTTGATCTTTTCCAGGATATGCGAAAGCGAAGAAATTCAGACTTATATAAATGTAGTATTCATATTAGTAAGACAGAAATTAAAGAATATTTAAAAGAAGCCAAAGCTCTATTACATCACATTAAAAAATTAATAGATAAGTAACTACTTCGCAATTGAAGCTCCTGTGGTTAAATTACATAAAATATTTTTATAAGATAAAAGAGTTTAAATTCGGCGTATCTACAATTTGTTATTTTTCAAGGCCGGAATAATAAATTTCGAATCTATGGATAAAACTTTATTCATGATATATTGTGTATAATATTAACCTTGCAACAAACTTATTTTTCTAATATTAAAGAATTCCCTAAAAAATATTCCTTGATTTTTCTATAATTATATGATTTAATACTTATTACAGGAGATAAAGTATTTAAAATGGAAGAAACCCGATTTTTCTTTGGCAGAGAGCATGAGCAGGCCGAGTTATTTAAAGTAATCCGATCTGCAAATAATAGTCATGGCATACTTTTTTATATAAAGGGAGAGGTTGGTACCGGAAAGACATACCTTGTTGAGAATTTTTTAGATGGAATTGAAGACCAGATAGAAATAATCAGGATCCGTGGAATTGAATACTTGAAGGATGATGCATACTTTGGTTTACGCATGTTATTAAGGTCTATTTGGAGAATTGAAGAGACATCGGAAGAAAATTTGACTGAAGTAATTGATAATTTCTTCAATTCAAATGTAATAATTTCATTTATTAAACCTTATATAAAATGGTTTCTAAAACTCCCTCTCAATGAACGGGAACAATTTATAATTAATAATTTACAAGATTCCGATAAGCAGGACATGGCACTCGGCAGTGTAATTAATTTAATTAAATACATTTCTCATGAGAAGACTCTTGTAATATTCATTGATGATTTACATTTTTTAGATCGCTCCACTTCAGTTTTTATTAGGTATTTATCCCATGAAATTAAGAATAGAAGGATCCTCGGTATTTTTACATCCCTCCCCGAATTTAATTTGGAGAAGGAATTTAATATCACCCGGATTGACGAGATGATTTTAACGAATTTCACAAAATCAGAGACCGGGGAATACATTGCAGCATCAGAAGATTGTGAGAAGGTTGATCCAAAATTAATCGATTTTATCTATAAACGCTGTAAAGGGAATCCCCTCTTCATATTTGAATTTATGGCGCTGATACGAGAGAAGGAATTTCTAAAGAGAGAAGATAACACCCTTACATTACAGACTACATTCTCTAATATCCCCAATAAGGTTTCACAGATTATTCTATCGCGATATAATTACTTAAAAACTCCGTACAAGAAGCTTCTTAAGAAAGGAAGTATTTTTGGAAATGAATTTTCAGATTTAATGTTGACTAAGATGAGTGGAGATGTTGATTTAAATATCTTCCTTGATTATTTAGTTGAGAAAAAGTTCATAGAGAAAAGCCAGCATTTAGCAAAGGAATCGGAAGGTGAGAACATATATAGATTTTGTCATACAAGTATAAGGGATATAATTTATAATACAATGGCTCCTGATGAAAGGAGCATTTACCATAAGGTTGCAGGAGAAGTATTCGAGAGAGAATTTTCCGGTATCGCAAATGATAATCTAAATATTATGATACATCATTTCAAGAAAGGTAATGTAAAAGATAAATATATTACTTATCTTTTACAGTCTGCAAAGGAAAAAGTTCAGGACTTTGAACTTTCGGAAGCAGAATCATCCTTCATGCAGCTTCTTGATGAGGGAGTAAAAACATCGGAAGTCTATAAGGGTTTGGGTGATGTATACTTTAAACTTGAAGAATACAAGAAAGCTCTCGATTATTACAATGAGATATTTGAATTATCTGATGGTGATGAGGCTCTTACAATTGATTCTGAGATATCAAGGATAAATGTTTTGATAAAATTAGCCAGGTTCAATGATGCACAGCAAAAGATTATTCAAGTCGAGAAATTGGTCGAAGATAAATCTGTCTATCTCAAACAATATATTAATATCCTGGACATTAAAGGTAACCTGATGTTGATTCAGGGGATATTGGATATTGCTGAAGAATATTTCAATAAGTCCCTGGAGACAAAGTTGAAACATTATGGGGACCTCAACTTAAAAGTTGCAGATAGTTATAATAACCTGGGGATAATTTATAGGAAAAAAAACAAGTTAAAGCTTGCTGAAGAATATATTTTAAAGGCACTCGACATTAAAAAGGAATTCCTGGGTGAGAATCATCCTGAAATTGCAGAGGTCTATAATAGTTTAGCCCTGGTCTACTGGACTGCTAATGACCTTGAGAAAGCTGAGGATTTCTTGACCATTTCAATTGAAATTAAAAAAATGATCTTTGGTGAGGGACAAGTCTCATTAGCAAAAGGTTATGTTAATCTCGGTGCTTTATATTGGAAAAAACAAAACTATATTGAAGCGGAAGAATTCTATAAAAACGCATTATGTATTTTAAAGAATGCATTTGGAGAAGAACATTCGAATGTTGCAGTATGTTATTATAACCTCGGTTTATTATATTTCATTACTGATGATCTGAACGATGCTGAATTGAATACTAAAAAAGCTCTTGCACTCTGTCTCCTGATCTATGGCGAAGTTCATCCCGAAACTGCTAAAGCAAATAATACTCTTGGATTAATTTATCTAAGTCGGAATGAACTTAATGAAGCTGAAATACTTGAGAAAAAGGCGTTGGATATTTATGAAAATATCTATGGACACGATGATGCATTTTTAATTGATGCAATAATCAATATTGCCGAAACCCTTTCTAAGAAATCGGAATTTGATCAGGCAAAAGAATATTTGGACAGAGCTGCAAAACTGATTGAAAAACTCAATGAAGAAGATTTTCCAATTTATTATTTCAGGTTAAATTATCTCCTTGGCTTATATTATAAAGCAAAGGGAGAAGAAGATCTTTTAAGTACTACCATTTCAAATGCAAAGCGTGTCGTCGAAAAAATAAAAAGCGTCCCACTATACCCGATGCTCAAGAAACAGGTTGAAGAATTTTTAGAAGAACATGTATAAAATAATAATTAAGAAGTAACAATGAACAATGAATAATGATTTTGCATTAGGGATTGTAATGCTTTTGTTTAGAGTCATTTATGTCTATTATGAAAACAATTCATAGCCTGGGGAAAAGTTTCCTTTCGGAAACTTCAGTTCGAGTAAAAAGTAAGTGTTTGCTCCCCTAATCGGGGAGTTTTTTATCTCAAACGTCTCTTACTCATACTCTTACTCTTACTGATAAATAAGATAAACTTTTTTCTTTTCTGCTCTCAATTATCTGCTATCTACTTTCTATTCGGTTAACGAAATTAACCGAATTGGCATTTATGCCGTGTATGAAAACAATAAAAAGAAAAGTAAAAAGAAAAGTAAAAAGAAAAGTAAAAAGAAAAATATTTTAACAGGGAACTAACGAGAACTAAAAAAAGACAATTTTTTACAGGGACTGGAAGAGACTTATAATTGGCTTACTTATACTGTTAACATTTGTTTAGAGCTGAAGATACTTATCAAACAATCGAATGTGAATTTTAACAGGGATGAACGGGTTGGACGTGATAAAAAAAAAGAGAAACAAAATAAAATTAACTACTGAACACGCCGCAAAAGAAAAAATTTAACAGTGACTTTAAAGAGACTTATAAGTAACTTATTAATATTGTTTATATTTGTTTAGAGCAATTGATGCTTAAATGAACAAAAAAATGCCTCTTTCACCGCAGAGAACGCAGAGGACGCAGAGAAAAATAAAAAACAGAAGATATTCCTTTGCAGGTTGACGACCGAAGGGAGGAAATCCCGCTCGTCCCAAAGTGAATTCAGGATAAACTTCACGTATCGGGAGACTGGAAGAGACTTGTAATGGATGCTTTACATCAATACTTTTATCTATAAAACGACTGCTTCCGCGTCTAGATACCCTAACGAAGTGCGTGCGGAGTCAAGTATCGTATCTGGTACTTGGGTTCTGGATCAGTTCTCTGCTATCTATTCTCTACTTAAGCTACAGAGTTGCTTAAGTTTAGCAGGTCACCGACAAAGTGGAGTTGATTGAGTTTATCCCGACTATCGGGGATATTGATTAGGAATTTATTTCCACCACTTAATCAAGGGTTTTCTTTTAATAATTCTACTCAGGTTTTCTTCTATTTCTTCAATAACTTCAATGTCAATACTATCTGTTTTAAGAAATTCCCTTGCTAATTTAATCGCATGTTTCATAAAATATTCAGCTTTTTCAAATTCCTTTTTATAATAATACACATAAGCCAATCCTTCAGGACCATTATGGTGCTTTGGCTGAATTACCAAGGTTTTCTTAAATAGAATCTCTGCTTTATCAAATTTATCAGCTTTTAATAGTTCAAATCCTTTCTCATTCCAATTAATGTAATTTTTTTCATCTTCAAAAGGAATAATGTCAGGATATTCTTCCCTGATTTCTTTAATATACTTCATTTTAAATATTTCTAAAACTTTAAAAGGAAGAACTCTTGGAGAATCTTTTTTCTTTGCCGGTCTCTGGTCCTCCTTAGCTAATTTCCCCATTATTCCCATAATTTTAGTCTTACTTAATTCATCAGATTCATACTGTGGAAACTTTTCATCCTTTATTTCAAAAATAATCTCGTGATATTCAATCGAAAACCATTTAACAAAGTTTTTCCAGGACCTATCTTCAGGCCAAAATTTTTCATCCCTGTAATAAAATCCAAGTTCATTCTCAAAAAGATCTTTACAAATAGATTTCACATAAGCCTTTCTTTTTTTTATCTCTATAATTTCAGGAATAATATATATCGAAGAAGATTTCTTTTCCTCTTCGTAATCTATTCTCTCGAAACCTTCTAACTTATCTAATTTCTTTACCCAATTAAGATATGGTTTGTTATAACGTAGGGAAAATGCATTATATTCTTCATAGCATTCAAATTCTACCATATTTACCCACCACTTTAATTCAATGGAAGCAGGAGCGACAAGTGTTTTAAACACTAAGAAGGTGATTAGTTTAATAATTGTAAACTAACCCCTTATTTTTTTAGAGTCGGCAACCTGCTTCCACTTATATATTAACATATTTTTAATATAAATGTCAAGAAAAACTTCGCCATCACATCGCAATACTTTGCAGTGCTAAGGAACAGAAATTGTACAATAACTGGTTCATCTCCAAAAAAGTTGGTAAAATAACAAAAAT
>DAOVMD010000295.1 GCA_030630935.1 Candidatus Mcinerneyibacteriota bacterium
ATTTGAATTAATAACAGAAGAAAAATATTTTGGTTTTGTATTAGATGAAATAAAGGAAATTTTAAACAATTATACATTACTAAGAAATACAAATTTTCCAGATGCAGATAATTTGGATCAGCAAGTGAATAAAATTCATAGTTTATTTAGGCATTTAAGTCCAGTTATTGGCACTACCGGTCAGGATAAACTTAACAAAAGAAGGGTTGCTGCTCAATTTAGATTACCGGGTTTCCCTTATGTTTTAATCACCACCGATGTTTTGAAGGAAGGTGAAGATTTACATACTTTTTGTAAAAATATTTATCATTATGGTATACCGTGGAGTCCAATTGATATGGAACAAAGGACAGGAAGAATTGATAGGATAGGGTCTTATGCAACTCGTTTGATGAGAGCAGACCATGAGAAAAAGGACTATATAGATTTTAACAGAAAACTTCAAGTATTTTTCCCTTACTTAACAGATACCGTAGAAGTTAGCCAGGTTGTTAAAGTATTTAATAGTATGAACAAATTTATCGATACATTTTATGATTTCACAAAAATTCTGGATAGTGATACTACTGCAAAATTTGACGAAAACATTATTAAAATTCCACAACAAAAAAAGGTGAAATTAGCATCCAAATATGAACATGATAAATTTATAGTTGATTCAAAAAAATCAAAATCAAATGCGAATTCACCAATTGTAAATAAGCATAATGTAATTTCTAAAATGAATTTACTAGCAAAAGAAATATTAAAAGATGGATATGAATTTTATACTGAACCATATTTTGATGACGAAAACTTTACAATTAGCGGTAACATAAAACTAGCATCAAGTAACTATAAATTGTTTAATATAAATTCTTTAGACATTATGGGAATAGGAGATGAAAGAAGAGCTCCTTTTAAAATAATGCTTGCTTATGATTCAATTGAAAGTAAATATATTTTAAAAATTTACTCGAAAATATGCAAATGTGCACCAAAAGAAGCTAAGAAGATTATCAATTATTGTTTTGAAAAATTGAGTATTACCGAATACAATGACAATATATTAGTGAGGTATCAAGCAGATTTAGATGAAGATTTTACATCAATAAATGAGAAACTTAAAGAAGCGATATATAAAGCCGATATTTTAGAATTTCACTTCATGGGAGAATTGGATGATGAGATAAGGTTTTGATTCTTAATGATCAAATAGAATGAGAGATCATATATTAGAAGATGAAATAGGAAAGAAATAAAAAATCTAACGGACGTATTCTTGAAGGTAAAGAATGGAATCAATATTCTGAATTGGTAGCATAAATGGATAAACTTATCAAATACGCCCAGCACTTTGTTAAACTTGAGCTTATGAAGGCTCGCTTAGAAGTTTTTCAGAATGAAAGTGGGAGAGGGGGAGTTGACTTTATTGTAAAAACTAGTTCAGGAAAATATCATGAGTTGTATTTACAGCCTATCAATTTAATAAAAGAGAGGAGTATTAAAATCCCAAAACAGGAGTTTGGAGAACCAAAAGACAATCTCTGGGTAGCTTTAGTGCTGTTTATGAATGAAATGGAGCTAGTATTGTACTTAATACCTTCAAAAACACTAGCAGAACCGGATGATTACATTTTTATAGATAATGACCAGGGCGATAGGTTCAAACATCTGTCTAATTGGGAAATCAAAGTGTTTACTAAGGCTATACCGGAATTAAGCAAATTTGCATTCAGTAATATGTTAAAAGAATTATGATATTAAATATAACGATCTGATGATAGATAAAGAATTCAAAAAGTTAAAACACAATTGCAAAGGATATGAAATTACTCACATTGGTGGGGAATTAACAAAAGGGTATAAACCAGATATAGTATTAAGTATTAACAATCAGAATTATATGATTCTTGAATCTGAACATGGAACAAGTAGAAAACACTTTATCGGTGGAATGATAAAGGCTGCAAAGTTTTTGACTAAAGAAAAAAAAGGAATTTTAGTATTTATAATTCTGATAAAAGATAATACTAAAGAAATAAATATAGCGAAACAACTTAAACCATATCTTAATTGGATAAAGAAATTAACAAACCTGAGAGACGTTTACATCATCGCTGATACAAAATATTGTAAACATAAAGTTCCAATTGAATTGTTGAGTAAAGAGTTTTTAAAATTTGCTTTGAAGGCGTCAAGTTAATGTTTCATTGTTATGTTAAACAGAAAGTTTGTTCAAAGCTATAAAAGGCTTCTCAATAATTTTATCATAAAACAAGTATTTTTCGTATCTTTGTAATATGAAAGCTAATAATCAGAAAGAACCGGCATATATCACAAAACGAATTTTGTTGCAAACATCATATAAGGCTGTTAAACTTGCTTCGAAAAAGGCTATGCGTATTGCTGGCTATATAGTTAAAGTTCAGAATGAATGTGTTGTACGTGAGTATAAAGATGGTACAATTCAAGAAATTATGAGACTATCACCTAAAGTTAAACCCCAAGAAATAATACTTGACTAGGCAAACTCTTCGGATGAGGATTTTTGCCGGGCCAAACGGCTCGGGAAAAAGTACAATTATTAATGCTGTAAGAAAATTTAAAGTTAAAGGAATACCGGTAGATTTTGGTATATATATTAATGCTGATGATATTGCGAAAAAGTTAAGGAAAGGAAAAATAACTTTCAGGCAATATAAAGTGAAAGTTGAAGAACATGAATTTCTTAAGATAGTTTCAAAATCTGGTTTACTAAATGAAAAATTCTCTTTAACTGACTTCAAAAAAAGCTATTCCTTAATAGATAATCAACTATTTCTGCTAAACAAGACAGCCGATGAGCGTATTGCTCAGATTATTGCAGATTTCCTGAGAAAAAAACTACTTTCGGAAAATAAGAAGTTTTCATTTGAAACAGTATTTTCGCATTCTTCCAAATTAGAAATGATGAAAAGTGCGATTAAGGCAGGATATAAAGTTTATTTGTATTTTGTTTCAACTGAATCACCTGAGATAAACAAATACCGCGTTAAAAAAGTCAGAGTAGAAGAAGGAGGTCACGATGTCCCAGAGGATAAAATTGAAAGTAGGTATTACAGATCTTTAAACTTTTTATATGAAGCTGCACAGCTGAGCTATCATACATTTTTCTTTGACAATTCACGAGATGGTGAAGGATTCAAGTTATTTGCCCGTTTTAAAAACGTTAGTGGGATTAAAAAATGGGATGAAATAGATAACTCTATTGTACCTCGCTGGTTTATAAAATATTACTCAAATAAAGTTAAATAGTCAAGTTTAACAAAGGACAAACTGAAACTTGTAGGAAATTGATAAAAATTTTTATATGAACCGGATTAAAATCTACATCCTGCTATTATTTTTTATACAGGGATGTACCCAAAACAGATATACTAACCATTTTCAAAGTATTAATTCAGGTGAATTGCAGTTTTTTCCGGAGACTTATACCGAAAAGCCGGATTTGCCTTCCCCGGCTGTCGATGCTGATGGGAGGGAAGTGATACTCGTAAGGATACAGGACAACCTGTATACATGGTTTGATGCCACTGTGGAAAATGGTGAAACGTTTGACTACAAAACAAAGAAGCTGGGAAAGGGAAACCAGCTACTCGCAGATGAAGAGGATTTTCCAACATTCGCACTTCGTGGTATTCATTCTGATAAGGAACTTGCTAACACAAAGATCATAACCGGCCGGTCGGTGTCGCAGATAACTGTAGACGGCAGACCGGGAAGATCATCAGGAATAGGTTTTATGGCAGCTGATGAGAACATTTTGTCGGTGCTCCGGAATGATAACAAAACAGTTCAGAAGCTGGGTCTGACACATCCCGACCTGGCAAGACCCATGTTTCATCTATGGAATGTGGCAAGAACATGTGAATTATTTAATAAAAAAAGATCTGCTGAAGAAAGAACTGAACTTAAGGCACTGGTTTATAACGAACACGAAATAAAAGTTCAGGTTTCCGGTAGCCGGGGCTGGCAGGAATCTATCTTTAATGATGAAATACTGGGAACCGGTCATATGGAAGTATGGAGAGAATTAGATAAACAGGAGATGGACTTTCTTAAAGAAAAGTATCAGAACCTGGCTCCTGAACAATTTAAGGTGATGAAGGAGAGTATCACTCATTTATTAACCGGCGAGATGGTATTGTTCTATATTAACCGGTATGGATTCTACGAAGGACATTCTGATTACCGTGCCGATCCGGTTACCATAGCCTGGGTTTTCGGAATACGGTCACTGGAAGAGCTTCATAAAGCGACCGGCGGAGACCTGTTCCGTTATTTTACTACACACTTCACCGATAATCCGGAATAGTTATGAACCGAGCATGACAAAAACAAAACCATTTTAATTATCACAGGACTGCTTGTTTTTTGTTATGCGAGCTACATCTGACAATTAAAAATTAAATATAAACAGATGAAATCTTTTTTATTCATTTCAATAATAATAATCCTGTTTTTTTCAGTACCCGATATATCTGCCCAGTCCAGGCAGGCAGAAATTGATTCCCTGATCGTACTGTTCAGGGATGCGGGTCATGAATGGGATAAATATGCACGGCAATTCATTCAAATCGGTGACCCG
>DAOVMD010000092.1 GCA_030630935.1 Candidatus Mcinerneyibacteriota bacterium
ACTCCAATTTTTATAATATTAATTATCTAATGTAAAAATAAGTAATCTTTTTAAAAATTGAAAAAAATACACAATTAATAAAATTATTATTTTAAAAATAATAAGATTATTTTAAAATATTTCCTTAATTCACTGACATTGCCTTCGCCCCTACTTTGTTTGGCAAACAACTCCTTTGTCTTCGAATGAAATTTCTATAAAAATAAATATCGCTCTGAACTAAAGCAATGTAATATATAATGCAAATCAATCTTCATTTTTCATTCTTACTTGAGTAGTCATCGCTGCGTAATAGGTCAGTACCTAATCTAATCTAATTTTAAAAAACTAAAACGTTTTAATTTATTGCCCGAATAAACCTTTGTGATAATTGGCCAATTAAAGTTAGTTGACCAAATCTGTGAAATTAGTAATTCTCTCTGGGATTCTGGTTTTCGTTTAATATAAAAATTTGCAATAAAAATGATTCCCAAACCTCTTTCTTTTTGAATTTTTAAAAGGTCGTCACAAATTCCTTTCTTTATTAAATTGAACTCTATTATTTCATTTTTATTATTTTTAGTAGATTCATAAACCTTAAAAGTTTTTAAAAATTCAGTTCTATAAATATCTTCATTTAGTTTGTTAAAATCAATTAATCTTATTTCTTGTATATAAATACTACTAGGTATTTTAACCAAAGGATATTTATCTTCTATTTCTCTTATTTTATTATGTATATCATCATGAATTTTGTTAGCTTCATCGTTAGTTAAATTAGATAGCTCTGGATATTTCTTTTTAAGTTTATCTACTTCTACAGGAGGAAATCTATAAGAACTTTGGATAATATCCAATGCGTCTCTTTTATTATAAAGTTCTTTAACTATTAACTTATCATTCCCTGATAATTTTGTTTCATATTTATAAGTAAGAATTTCTATTTCAGAATATTTCTGTTGAAGATTTGCGGGATATATTGGTGGTCTTAATGGAATTTTATCGTAAATAAATGGATGTTGAGAACCAAATTGTTCAATATTCCATTCTTCATTTTCTTTTGTATCTAATCTATAAAATTTATAGCTATCGTTATTAAAAAAAGCTCGGAATAATATTTTTTTTCCTTTTTCCCCATTTATTATCATAGTGATACAATTCCTGATTCTATTAATATATTTTTCTTTATTTTGGTGTTTTTCTTTTACCCTTATTCTTTTAGGATGTATAATACTGTATTTTATATTAAAATAAGCTATTCCGACAGGATTTTCAATCTCTGAGGAACCACTAATTGTTATTATGGGTTCAAGAATATTTACTGTCCAGAATTCACCTTCCTGCCAATCAGGGTACCAAGCTTTTAAATCTTTATTATTCTCATATGTTCTTATGTATTCATTTTCAAATATTACCTTTGGTTTTGAACAACCAAAGTTAAGCAATAAAAAAATTAATACAATCCATAAAAAATATTTCTTCTTCATATTCAAACCTTCATTTTTCCACTTATATTTTGATTTGTAGTTTATCATATATCCATATGATTGTCAAGAATTTTTAACTGCAGGATTTTATTCATTTTTTATTAATATGGAATGCATCAAGAAAATCTCTGATTTTCCTGATGTAGAGGAATTTATTCCTTTTATATTTCGTAGACAGTTTACCACATAGGGTAAACCTGCACAGCCCGGGTAATGTCATTGCGAGCAGAGCTAAAGCTCTTTCTATTTTAATATGGGTGCCGGCCCATTACTTTTTTCATTATTTATTCTCCTTCTATTAATCTTTCATAAATTTTAGAATGAGAATCGCTTTATCTTTCAATTGTTGTCTATTTTCATTTTCTTTAATATCAATAAGTAATTTTCGTAATTTTTCAATCCTATTTCCTGCTTTAATTCCCTTATCATGAGAAAAGAAATATAATGCTCCCATTACCTGCTTTTCTGAATATTTATCATGATTTTCTAAAATCTCTAACATTTTTTCATATAAAAGTGGTGCAACACTTAAAAAAAACCAAAATGATTTTCCTGTTAATCTAAATAGCTCATCATCTTTTTTAACTTGATCAAATATTTTATAAATTTTTTCTTTTCTATTTTCACAAAATATCCACGCTTTGAAAGAAGAGTACCTAATCTCCATTTCATTATTATTATTTATTATATGAGAAATTAAAGTATCCGCAATTTGTAGTTTATCTTCTTCCTTAAATTGTTTTTGTCCATTATGTATGTCCATTAATAAAAGGCTAAGTTCAGGTAGCCAAAGAACTTTTAAAATATCATTATCTTCATTGATAATTGGCATTATCTTTTTTACTACGATTTCCTCACTTGTTAAATTCTTTTTCCACTCAAAAATAATGTATGTTTTAACCGAATATAGAATTGCAAATTTAGTTGAATAATCATCTGTTTTATACAAGTCAATTTCTCCATTAAAATATTTATCATCTAAATCTTTTGATAATTCCTTTTGAACTTCTACAAATTCTTCATCGGTAAGATTATATGATTTAATTTTCTTTTTATGATCAAAATTTCTTTTCCTTTTTATAGATTTATTTATATCCTCAATAAATTTATCCACTTTTTTCTTTTTAGCATTTTGAGTATTCAATTTCTCTTGCTTAGCACAACCATTAAAGAAAAGCAATAAGGTTAAACTTATAATTGTTAAAAGATATAATGATGTTCTTCTCATTTTTTCTCTCCTTTTCTCTGTGCTCTACAGCGTAGCTGTTATATCCGTTTCAAAAGTTCTTCCGCATTTTTGAGCCAACTAGCTTTATGTTTTCTACCTACTTTAATTGACTGTGTCAAATATTTCAATGCTTCTTTTTTCTTATTAAGTGTATTTAATGCCTGAGCCATTCCAAATTGTGTTCTTGCGGTTTCGACATGTTCTTTGCCTAATATTTTTAAACGAATTTTAAGAGCTTTTTCAAAGAACTCCAATGCCTTATCGGGTTTACCGATTTTCAAATAAGCAGAACCAAAACCCTGATAAGAATATGAAATATAATGATGTTCAGAACCAAGCGCCTTAAGATTTATTTCATAAGCTTTTTGATAATTCTTCAATGCATTATTATAAGATTCTATATAGAGATAGGTATCCCCGATATTTATGTAATCTACTCCTACATAAGGATGTTCTGAACCAAATACCTTCAAATTTATTTTTAACGATTTCTGAAAATATTTTAATGCTTTATCATACTCCCGTTTAAAAGAATGAACTTCTCCCAGGTTGCTGTAACTAAATGCTAAGTCAGGGTGATCTTTATTAAAAACCTTCAATTTAATATCTAATGACTTTCGATGAAACATTAATGCTTGATCATAATCTCCTTTTTCTGAATATATGATTCCTATATTGTTATAATTTGCTGCAACTTCAGGATGCTCCGGACCAAATACTTTCAATTTGATATTTAATGCTTTATTTTGAAAGGTTAATGCCTTATCATAATCACCTTTGTCATCATATACAATCCCTATGTTCATATAGGTTTTTCCAATAAAGGGATGGCTTGAACCAAATACTTTTAAATCTATTTCCAATGCTTTTTGAAAGTACTTTAGGGCATTTTTAAAATATCCTTTATCATAATATACATTACCAAGACCAAGGTAACTGTTTGATACTTCGCAATGTTCCGGACCAAAAAACTTTATTCGATTCTTTATCGCTTTTTGAAAATATTCAAGTGCCTGGTTATAATCTCCTATTTCGCGATATAAAGCACCAATTGCATGATAAGAACGCCCAATTAATTTCTTATCGATTATTTTTATCGAATTTAAAAGTGCTTCTACTTTTTTCTTTATACTTTTAGCTTTCTTATACTCTCCTTTCGATTCTAATAATAAACTCTTCTGTAAAAGGAATCTTAATAGAAGTTCACCCTTGAGAAGGTTCTTTGCTTTCGTTTCCAATTCAGTGACTATCTTAAATCCCTCATCATATTTTGCAAGTGTATTTTTTATATTAATAAGTTGAATATAATTATTTATTCCGATTTCGGAATCAAAAATCATATCTCCCGCAATCTCCACCCATTCCTCGTATAATAATTCTGCTTTTGAATAATTACCGGAATCATCTGCTTTTTCCGCAAATATCTGGAGATATTTTAAAACCTTCTCTTTTTCCTTCCCTAACCTGAAATGATAAATTAAAATTTCGAGATAGTTATCAAGGTTATTTAAGGATAACTTTTCTACTATTTCACCAATATGTTTATGGTACCAGGTTCGCTCGGTTTTCAATATGGATTCATAGACCGAGTCCTTTATAATTATATGCTTGAACATATAATCATCCTCAGCTTCGGAAACAACATTAATAATATTCTCTGTTATTTTTCTGATTAGATCTTTCTTCTCTATCATTTTTAGTCCAGTCCGTAATTTTGCACCATACTCTATCAGGTTCTCAATTATATTAATTGTAAATTCTGAACCAATTACGGATGCTATCTCAAGAATGTGTTTCAGGTCTAAATCTAATTTATCTACTTTTGATAATATCAGCTCATTTAATTTCAAAGGTATAGTATCAATATCTCCGCCTTTTAACTTAGCCAGGTTCTTTTCAATCAAGATCATATCACCGTTTAGTAAAAGACTTGAAAGTTCCTCAATATAAAATGGGTTTCCCTCACTTCGTTCAAGAACCAGTTTTTTTAGAGATAAATCAATCTTATCCGATTTCAAAATATATTTTATTAGGTCAAGTCCATCCTCTTCTGTTAAACATGATAAATTTAGTTGATGATAATTTTTTAGTTTCAAAAATTCTTCAAATTCAAATCCGGGTCTGAATAAAAGAAGAATAAGGATTTTGGTTTGTTCAATCTGCTGAGCTAATTTCCGACAGAATTCCAATGTTGCATTATCCGACCAATGAAGATCCTCAAATACTAAAACAAGCGGATAAGTCATTGATATCCTCTTGAATAATAGAATCAGTAATCGGTTTAAAATATAATACCTGTCTTCTGCTTTCATCTTTTCTACGCGTAGTTTCTCTTTTTCACTCAGCTCAGCTGAGAAAATAAATTTTATAAGTGGTGAAATGCTGATTATGGATTTATCCTTTAATGATTTAATATAGGTATCAATCTTTTTTGTTACTTCTTCCTTTGAGTCGGTCTCAGAAAAACCTATTAATTTACGTAAAATCTGTTTTACTGTCCAGTAATCAGAATCCTTAAGATAATCTATACCCCTTCCTTCTAGAATTTTGATATCTTTTTTCTTTCCTTTAGATTTCTTTCTTAAGATTTCTGATTTGAATTCATAAATTAATTTTGATTTTCCTATCCCGGCTTCTCCTACTATTGATACTACCTGACCTTTTCCTGAATTGACATTGTTAAAAATTCTAATTAACTTTTTTAATTCTTCTTCCCGACCGAAAAGAGGGATCTCTGTAATCCTTCGTGTTAAATATCTCGATTTAACTGATACAGGTCTATACGGAGTTACCGGCTTTTTCTTTCCTTTAACCTTAATTGGCTTTAATACTTTATACTTTATCTCTGCTCGTGTCTCATTATAAATCTTTTCACTTACAAAAATCTCACCTCGACCTGCAGCGGATTCAAGGCGTTGGGCAAGATTGACAGTATCTCCCATTACGGTATAATCCATCTTCTGATCCGAACCAACTCCACCAGCCATAACTTTACCATAATTAATTCCGATGGATAATTCAAGGTCTTCAAATTCAGTCATGACCTTCATCAAATCAATTGCGCATAATACTGCTCTCAGGGGATCATCCTCATGTGTTACAGGTGCTCCGAATAATATCATTACACAATCACCAATAAACTTATCAATATAACCTTCATAATTATAGATAACATCTGATAAACCCTGAAATATCATATTCATCCTTTCTGTTACTTCCTCAGGATCAAGCTCCTCGCTCATTGCTGTGAAACCGGAGACATCTGCAAAGATAACGGCAACATTCCGACGTGAACCCTTAAGCTGCTTGGCGCCGGATTGAACCTTCTTAGTGAGCTCATCAGGCATTGATGGAACATTACGAGGAACTTCTTCAGTTGTTCCATCTGAGAGCTTAATTCCGCAGCCGCTGCAGAACCTGGCATTCTCTAAATTCTCAAATCCGCATTTTTTACATTTCATATTAACTTAAATTCCAAATTTTTTAATTCAATAAACATAATTTGTTAAACATTACTACTAATTTTATTAGCAACAGATTTTCGTTTAAGTTGTTGTTTTATATACCTTGCAAGAATAAGTGTAAAGATCGGAAAACTTATAAAAATACACCAAAGTGATGATACTAACCAAATAACATACCATTCAAGTCCTTCAATACCGGCACTGTCATAGAAAAAATACTGACCACGAATGAATGTAATTTTATTCTCAGTACCAAGTTCTCTAAAGACACATTCATAATAAGCATAATGATCATTGCTTATTTGCCGGCTAGTAGCTCCTACAATAATAAGACGTTCGTTATTTTTATCAATCGCATCAACAATTATACCCATTAACAGATCTGAGTCATCATAAATTTCATCTGGTTTTACAAGAAAATCGGATTTGGAAATTAGAAAAAATAAATTGGATAAATTACCAATTTCAGGTTCGGGGTTAGCTGGAAGAAGGTTTTTCTTTTTCAGATAAATCAGGATTCTTTCCTCCAGACAGTAATATGAATCTTTCTCCCCCCAGGAAATCCTTTCTTCAATTTTATAATCAGGATTGAAATAAAACTTATATGAACCTGAATTATCCGGTTTAGTTATTATTGGTATTACAAAATTAACCTGAACAATCTCTGTAACCTCTGAAAGAATTGATGGACGTTTAAAATAATAATTCCAAAGTTTTTTTGAAACTATTATTGAGAAAATAAATGTCATAGAAATAATAATACCGACCAGAAGTAAATATTTAAGAAATGGACGTTGAGAGTGCGTAACTTTCGTTATTACTTTATAAAGGATCACAGCTAATAAATAACAAATAAGAAGATTTAAAATTAGAATAGCCCAATTAATGTGAATAGATTTTTCATAATTTTTTTCAATAATTGTTATAGAACCAAACCCAATAAATGTTTTACTCTCATCAGTAATAGTATGATATGTAGGAATAGTAAATAATAACTGAAACATAAGCATCAGTAGAAATAACATTATTACCAAACCGGTTGGCTTTATATTTTTCAATATTGATTTCATCGTCTCCTAATACATATTTAACTCTTCAACAATATTTTAACATATCAATTAGCATTTGTCAAATGTTAGTTTTCCTAGGGTTAAAACCCCAGGCTACGAATCATTTTTATAGAAATCGTAAACGATTAAAAAAAAGAGTAATTTTATTTTTCAGTTCGGGTTCGGGTTTGTGTTTGAGGCATTATTCGTAAGACACCCCACGTCAGGGGAGCAAACTCGAACTGATTACTCAAACTGAAGTTTTCGAGAGAAAACTTTTGGGGGACGGTGCTCCCATTTTGTCCCGTTATTATGTTTACTTCAGATGCTTAAGTTACATTTACTCAGAATGCATCTATTTTACGGAGGTAAACATAATGGGACTGAAGTCCCAGAGTGTTTTCTCAATCTTTATCCCCGGATGAGATTGCCGCGTCGCTTCGCTTCTCGCAATTACATTATCCGGGGCTCTTCGCATTAGAGCTGAAGCTCTTTCTACTTAAAAAGGCGAGGGTTAAGTTCAATTGCTCAGGGTCAAGGCTCTTGACCCTATTTTGTTTAGCAAACAATTCCTTTGCTTTCAAATGAATATATAAGAATCGTAAACGATTTTAAAAAGAAAAGATTTTATCTTATTTTTCAGTAAGAGTAAGAGTTCGAGTAAGAGGCGTTTGCAAAGGACTCCCCGTACAGGGGAGCACCCATGAACCACTATTTCGGGTTCAGGGCTAAAGAACTCTTACTTCTTACACGAACTGAAGTTTCCGAGAGGAAACTTTGGGGGGACGGTGCTCCCATTTTGTTCCATTTCACAATGTAAATACTGTAATATAGGGGGAACAGTTTTTGAGTTCAATATTACATAAGCAGCAATTATTTTCATAATAGTTTCTTTAGGGAGGATTTTTAATCATGCTCAGGGTTAACGCCGTTAACCCCTACTAGAGCATCACAATCTCTACTGCAAAATCAATTATCAATTAATAATTATCAATCATAAATTTTAAATGTGGAGCGAAGCGAAACTATTATTATTCATATTTAACTGTATCCGTGTCATAATAAAGTTTTTTCATTTTACTCTTTGGGTCTGTTGTCCCAACATGTAGCTCTGGATTGGGGCATTTAATTTTGAATTTTGATTTATTAACCGGATGCTTTTCATATATATATTTTTTCCCGGAGATAGGACAAGTAGGAATAATTTTGAGATATTTCTGTTCGATTAAAATCTCAATTGATTCAGGTAACTGACCAGGATTACTCGTCTTATAACTATATACAGCATTACCAATAGTCCTGAGGTTTCCCTTACATTCTTCTAATTTCTCTAACTCCCCGAGATACTCTTCAGAATTCCCACCGCAAGACGACAACAAAAGAACTGATAAACAGGTACAAAGGATTAGGAATAGTTTTAATTTTCTCATCTTTAGCTCCTTTTGAAATATGTGGTACTGTGAATATTTTATTCACAGAAACCAGTTGTTTATCGGATAATACGATATTTACAGGACTTTCAGCTTCCTCCTCCCCATTTTCCTGTCTTGATGGAGTTTACAAATAAAAAATTAACCACTGAACATCAAGAACTACGTAGAGTTCCCGACTCCGCACTGATCACACCGCATCCTCAAGCAACTTTGTTGCTTGAACAGAGAACAGATAACAGAGAACCGATAGCAGTCGTTTTATAGATATAAGCATTATACTCAATAATGCAAAATCATTCTTCACTCTTCATTATTCATTCTTATTTCTTACTTGTGGAGCGAAGCGAAACGATTCTATTCTTTTTCTTATCCCATATTATCATGCTTTCTAAATCTCCGCTTTAAATCTCTGTTAAAAACTATTGCTCCAAACCAAATCAGTGAAATATCTGTGGTTTTGTTTTTAAATTATTTTATTGAGACGTGCAATTGCATGTCTCTACAATAACATTTGAACGCATGCAAAGCATGCATTGAACACTTGAACATTTGA
>DAOVMD010000149.1 GCA_030630935.1 Candidatus Mcinerneyibacteriota bacterium
AATAGTATCTTCCCCTATCAACATCTTTCCTTTGATTTTGAAGATTGAGACACCTTCCTTTTCTTTGACTGTCAACTTCATCTTCTACTCCTTTTTTTGTTTTATTATTAATTCAGGAAGAGCCGGAATCTCTCTGACTCTAATCCCAGTTGCATTATAAATTGCATTAGTAATTGCAGGGGCGACGCCCATCAAGGGGCATTCTCCAAGGCCCTTTGCTTTATAAGGTCCCTTGGAATAACCTTCATTTACAATTATCGGTTTTACCAGGGGAACATCCATTGTAGTTGGAATTAGATATGTCGAGAACCCCGGGTTAATAAAAATACCTTTCTCAGAATAAAGGTTTTCCATGATACCGTAACCCATTCCCTGGATGACACCGCCTTCAATCTGACCCTCTGCCATTTTGGGATTAATAGGCTGGCCAAAATCCTCAGCTGATACCAAATTCAATACTTCAACTTCACCGGTCTCAATATCTACTTCAACTTCTGCAGTATTTGTTACAAATGAATAAATGAAGTAGGCATTACCTAAACCGGTATCATCATCCCAACTTGTTGAAGGTGCTTTGAACCAACCTTGAGATGTTAAGTGATATCGCTGATTAAAACAGTGTTCAACGACATCGATAAAAGAAATTTTTAATTCATTACCCGCAGTTAAAACCCGACCGTCAATTAATTCAATAGCTTCTTCGGGCTTACCGGACAGCTCAGATGCGCCTAATAAAAGATAATGCTTAATCTGATCTGCAGCATTCCGAATTGCATTGCCTGTCATAACAGTTGAGCGGGAAGCTACTGTGGGTCCGCTATCAGGAACACGACTTGTGTCGATAGGTAAGATTGTAACATTATCAGGTGAACAACCAAGGGCTTCAGCTGTTAACTGTGCGAAAACAGTATTTGAACCTTGACCCATCTCTGTCGTACCAACCGCAACATTAACTGAACCATCTCTATATACCTGAATAAAAGCGCCTGCACGACGGAGCATTCCTCCCTTCGCTCCTAACCCAACTCCATAAAATAAAGTTGAAATCCCGACACCGCGTCTCTTCCTTCCGGTCTTCTCAGAAGGTGGAATGAACTTATTCTTCCAATCAATACCATCAGCAGCAAGATGTAATGATTTCTCAAGACCTACACTCTCGTCAAGGTCATGACTGGTCCCGGTCGAATCACCTACTTTTAAAATGTTTATTTGCCGAAGATCGATAGGTGAAAGATTCAGTTTCTCTGCAGCAATATCCATTTGAGTCTCACATGCAAAGATTACCTGGGGAGTTCCAAAACCCCTGAATGCACCACAGGGAACAGTATTTGTTGCAACTGCATATGCGTCAATATGAATATTATCACAAGCATAAGGACCCATTGCATGAACCAACCCGCGCCAGAGAACAATGGGAGTTAGGGTCGAGTATGCACCGGCATTGAAGTAAAACTCTACTTTAATCGCAAGCAGTTTTCCAGCTTTTGAAAAGCCTGTTTTAAATTTAATCCAGGCAGGATGACGTTTACTCGTCGTCATAATATCTTCTGCTCTGTCAAAAACCATTTTAACCGGTTTATTCAAAATAACTGCGGGAACTGAAGCAAACCCTGCAATAATTGAAGGAACATCTTCCTTCCCTCCGAATGCTCCACCCGTTGTAGTATGAATAATCCGAACATCCGACAATGGATACCCGGTTATTTCAGAAACGCCTTCCTGAACATAAAAAGGACATTGCATAGAACCATAAACTGTAATGGTCTTCTCAGGATTCGGTACAGCAATCATTCCCTGTGTCTCAAGGTATGCATGTTCCTGGTAACCGGTTTTGTATTCTTCCTCAAAAGAAATATCAGAAGATTTAAAACCTTTCTCAAAATCACCTTTTCGAATCTTATAATGTGAAAAAATATTATCCGGTTTTGAACAGATATCAGGGACGGTTTTATTAATGGAGTCCTCAATCGTTAAAATTGACGGGAGCTCTTCATAATCAAGTTTAATTAATGAAACTCCCTCTTCTGCAATATCGGGGTCATCAGCAACCACAATTGCAATGGCTTCACCGGCAAAATTAAAAACTTCATCAGCAAGTAAGGGTTGATCCTTCTCAACAACAGGGACAATATTCGCACCTGGAATATCCTTTGCTGTGAAGATTCCTTTTATCCCCGCTAATTTCTCAGCTGCTGAAAGATCCAGGTTCTTAATCCGTCCCCGCGGGACTGGTGCTCGAAAAATCCTGGCGTAAAGCATGCTGTCGAAATAATAATCATCAATAAACTTTGCTGAACCATTTACTTTTGAAACAGCATCAATTCTCTGAATTGACTTACCGATAAAACTCATAATTAACTCTCTTTGAACTTTTTAATTGCATCAGTTTCTGAATCAAATATCTGGAAAATCTCATCAAATTCAAGCAGCTTAAATATTTCAAAAACATCTGGGATCATCCTGACCAGTTTAAGATCTCCGTTATTTTCACGGATATTCTTTATCTCACTTACAAATATTCCCCAACCCGCACTGCTAATATAATCAATCTCTTCAAGGTTAATTATAATCTTGAAAATACTGTCATAAACTAATTTCCTGATTGCATGTTCAAAATCACTGGAAGTATTTGAGTCAAGAAACCCCTGTAATTTTATTACTGCAATATCAGGATTGTTAGTGTCTTTTTCAACTTTAATTGATAGACCAGGCATATTCATCCTATATTATTATCTAATTATCAATAAGTTTATCATAAATATATAAAAAAGTCAAGAAAATAAGTTTCGCTAACGCTTCACAATGAAGAAGGAATAATGAAGAATGGATTTTCATTTGTATTCTTATGCTTTAATATAGATATCTATAATAAAAAGTTTTTTTTATTATTTTCATACTATGTAACTTCGCATAAGTCTTTCGACACTATTGCTTTTTATCATTGCAAAAAATGTTATTCCATATAATTATTATTCATGTCAGTTGCACGATTGGCCAATTGGCCAATCGTGCAACTGAAGATAATGTTGTTTAATGACGAATTAAAAATGCGCCGCTATATTAATCTCGCTATGTTTCGATGCGCAAGAGACAAATAACAGTTTATTTAAAGGGAGCTTGCTCCCAGATTGCCGCGCTTTGCTTTAGCGCGTGGCTGGAGTGTAACGGAAGTCATCCCGACGCGTCGGGACAATGACATAATAACGTTTTTTATGCAGCACAACGTTATTTGTCATCACGAGCAGATCACGTGATGCACTCCATAAATTCAATCTTTTGAATATTTTTCTGCAAAACGACTGTTTCCGCGCCCTGCACCCTAACGAAGTGCGTGGTACAGGGTCTGTTCTCTGCTTTCTGTTCTCTACAGCGAAGCTGTACCTATTTTTTCATGTACTTGCTGTAGATTCGACGTTTTTCTTTATTGGTAAGATTTAACCGCTTTAATTCCTTTAACAGTATCTTTTCATCAATCTCAATTTCCATCTCATTCAATTTTTTCATGATTCTTTTTATGCCAAAATCCGGAGTCGCCTTAATAACGTCGAGGACTTTTTCAATCAATTCAAATGGTAGAAAGTTTATTTTTTCAAATCGTTTTTCATAAATACCCTGACTCTGTCCGAGGTCTTTTATTAAGACTAAAGTGATATCATCACTCTGGGGTTGGTCCCCAATAAAATCACTTAGACTCCGTTCTAATATCTCAAGAAATTTACCGAGTTCCTTTTTATTGGAATTTTTTATAATCTTTAAAAATCGTTTTTGGGAATATTGTTCAAATTTGGCATTCATCGCTTCCGTAATTCCATCAGTATAAATAATTATCAAGTCATCTTTCTTCAGTTTAATTGTTTCAGATTTTATAGATTTCAAAAAGAAATCCGTTTCCATTAATTTCAATCCAATCGGAATCCCTTTTGGGTTTAAAGAATAAACTTCACCCGTTTCACCTCGGTGAAGCAGCATTGGAGTATGACCTGCACTTGAGAATTGGAGTTCATGAGTTTTCGTATTTAAGATAACAAAATAAATTGTTATAAACATTCCTCTATTGAGATCGTTCTGAATTATATTATTTAATTTTATCATCACTTCTTTTGCTGAATGACTCCGTGGTGCGATTAACCTGACTGCAGTTCTAATCATTGTCATTATCATTGATCCCGGAACACCTTTGCCGGAGACATCTGCTACTATGATCCCCAGTTTATTCTTTGAGATGGGAATGAAATCATAATAGTCACCGCCAACTTCTTTTGCTGATTTATAAAATGCGTTTATCTCAAACTCGTCCAGGTCAGGAAATATTTTTGGGAGGAGAGTCTGCTGAATACTCTGTGCAACCTGCATTTCTTTTTTTAAAAGTTCATGATCAAGAAGGTCACGCTGAGCATCTGTAAGGGTGTTTCGCGTCTCTTCAAAACGCATTGCAAATTCATTAAATATACGCTTTATCTGGCTGAATTCGTCTTTTCCGCGCATCGTATGCGGTCTGGAAAGTTTACCGCTTTCAATCTCCATTACCCCGTCAAATAATTTCTTCACCGGAGCAACAAAGAAATAAACAACAAGGATTATCGCGGTAAAACCTATCCCAATTAAAAATATTATAAAATTCCGCAGATTGGTTTGATGTAATTCCTTAACTTGAATTTTAATCATTTTGAAATCAACAACAGAGTATATTACACCCAACTCATTTTCACTTTGAAGAATTATATACTTTAATAGAAGCTGATTGTTATCCAAAATATAATAGTGAAATCCGGTTTTCTCAAGAAACAATAATAACTCCGGATCTTTATAAACTGTTAAGAATTTATTGATATCCGTATCAGCAACAATTATATTTTCATTATTTACAATAAAAATTTCTTTTAGATAATCATTCTTTATCTCACAACTCTTAATTAAAATTGATAAGTATTCATAGTTTTTTTCTAAAATCGAGATTTTACTTGTATTTCCAATATCTGAAATGGAGCTCTCAATTTGGTTAAATATCCCTTTTTCAAAAGTTTTTTCCTGTTCTGTTTGGAAAAACCAGAAGGCACCGGTAGAGATTAAACAGATTGTTAAAATTATAATAGATGGCCACTTCAATCCGATCCCGAAGAGAATCGGTCTGCGAATGGATTTTGTTAAGGTTAAGATATTATAAATATCATCCTTTCGTGATGAGATTTTATCTACCAGGTTTTTAATAAGATAAATCCCAAACCCGCCTTTTCTCTGGGATTTCATATAGTTCTCAAGGTCCGGAGCCGGGATGCTTTCCCAATCAAAACCGATTGTCTTATCCTTTAAAACGATTTCAATTCTCAAGAATCTGAAGAATGCCCGGAACTCAATATCAATAAAAACATCTCCAACTTCATATTTATAACCATGTTTCATTATATTTGTAAACGCTTCATCTGTTGCAAGGATAATATTATAAACATCTTCTTGAAGAAGACCGTACTTATAACATTTCTCCTTGATAAAATTTTGAAGTCCCCGTAAACCACTGCCATCTGACTTTGTATTATATGAAAACTTTTTCACTCTTATTAAATTAAATTTCTCTGCAAGGTCAAGGATTTTCATGGTAAATTTACTCGGTCCGATTTTTTTCTTCACTGATTTTATTCCCCAAGCTCTAACATTTTCTTTGCCCTTATAATTCCGCGTTTAGCACTGTAGTTTAAAGGATCCAGTTTTAAAACTTCTTCCCACTTCTCAATTGCTTCTTTATACTCTCCCTTTGTATAAAACTCAAGTCCTTCTTTATAGAGTTCAAGAACCTTCTCACTTTCAAATTCTTCGTGAGTTGTGTTAAGGCGATTAATAAGATCAATCTTCTTAATTACAATTGCATTATCAGGATGAAGGTCCTTTATATTCTCAAGTTTTTCCAAAGCAGAATCCAAATCACCGGCATCAATCTCTTCCGATGCTTCAATATAAACTTCCAGCATTTTAATTTTCTTCTTATTCATCTGGCTTTCAAGTATAATTGATTCGGAACCTTGGTCAAGCTGTTTATAATAATCTGTTAAATCACTTAGAAAACGCAGAGCATCTGCATTATTAGTGTCATAATTAAAAATTACTGCTAAATGCGCAAGAACATCTGAAAAGTTTTTCTCTTTATATGCTGTCTGCACCTTATTCAGTTCATCTGTAATAAGTGCTCGTTTCTTCCCGAGTACTTCAAGTAACCCATTCTCAGCGTCCTTATTCTCAGGGTCAAGTTTCTGGACCTGCTGATACTGGTACTCAGCAAGTTTATACTCACCAGTTTCAAGAAAACCCTGACCTTCCGAAAGGTATTTATTGACTTCCCGGAAACGCTGGTTAGTCTTCCATTTCTCATATAAGAGATCCTTTGCATCATCAAGTAAATTCTGAACATCTCGGTCATCAGGATACTCTTCGAGAATTAATCTATAATAAAATATTGCTTCATAATAATCTTCAAAATTCTTCGCATCTTTTGCCTTCTGAAGGAGGTCATCCCGGTTGATTTTGAGCTTACCCGAGGTATCTTTATCTTCGGAATCTTTTGGGGGTTTATAAGGGATATATGAAAAACTCTTCCTGTAACCAATGGTGAAAAATGAATCAAAAGAATAATCATCATAAGTATAACCTGCTTCAAATCCATGACAATTATATTTAACAGAAACCGATTTCAAATAATCCCTTGAATAGCCAAGGTTAACCTGAAAATTTTTATAAAAATTCATATTCAGAAGAAATATCTTATAGTCTTTATCTGAAACATATTCATAACCCAAACCGCAATTAAAGTGATTCATTAATTTTATGTTATACTTAATTCCAAAAATCGACGTCATTTTATATAGATAATCTGTTAAATAATATGAGTCAAGTGAACCGTCAAGCCAAAGGTAAGTTCGATGATCAAATGAAAATATTGGTTCAAGAATATTATTTAATGTGTATGCAAAAGTGAAATTCCCTAAAAAATCCTTGCGGTTTCCAAAGTCCGAAATTACGCCAAGATTTAATGCAGGTAAATGCCGATGCAAAGAAATATTTATTAATTTTAAATTTGCTCCAAATTTAATGTTATTTATTGTTAAATTAGGTGCGTATGAAATTGCAATAACTTTTTCCTTAAAGTAATAAGTATCTGAATCCCAATCCCGCTTGCTAGTGCCATTACTAAAACAACCAAAACCCCAAGTGCCATTGTATTGAG
>DAOVMD010000274.1 GCA_030630935.1 Candidatus Mcinerneyibacteriota bacterium
AAATAAAAAAGTTTGAGCAAAGCGAGTTAAATTAAAACTTTATTTTTTCTTTTTGTTTATTTTTTTCTTTGTTTACAGATAATGATTTGTTTCGGGGATTCTGAAGTAAATTCAGACTCATCAAAGTCTCCAAACTTATTCTCAATCTCAAATCCATTATATTTCAAGAGAGCATCAATCTCCTGGGGATAGAAAATTCTCATATTAAGTTCTTCAACCTTTTCCGGTCCATCCCCGATTTTATAATACCATTTTATATAATTTACTTGAGTTGCTTTATCATATTTCATTGTTTCATGAATAATAACGTTACCATTGCTTTTCGGGTCAGGGTATTCAAATGCCTTTGTCTTTTCATCCGGGTCCATGGTTAAGTACTCTAGTTTTGGATTAAAAATATCCAATATAAATCTTCCGTCTTCCGCGAGGTGTTCCCTGATATGTTTAAAGCAATTCTCAATGCTCTCCAGGTCATGGATATGTACAAATGAATTGAATGGAATAAAGATAAGGTTGAACTTTCTCTTCATATTGAAATATCGGCAATCCGCTTTAAAGAAATTTACCGGCAGGTGTTTTTCCTCAGCTTTTTTCCTGGCCGCCTCAAGCATCCCTTCAGATATATCCAAACCCGTAATGTCAATCCCTTCTTCTGCGAGCGGGATTGTTATCCTTCCGGTTCCACAAGCAATTTCAAGAACTGGATTACCGTAGTACTTAGCCCGCTTCAGATAGAACGGAATATCGTCCTTGAAATTTTTATGCTGATTATCATAATGACGACCATCTCTATATAACGCTTCACAATCAAGTTTTTTCATTTTAATTGATCCTTACAATTTAATCTTTTCCGGAATCATTTTTCCGGGTCTCATGTAATCTGCATCTTTTAAAATAATCTCTAATAAAGAATATGCGGGGTCATTCAGGTCTTGCCAGAACATTTTAAAGAAAGGAATCTTTTTAGCAATCACAACTCTGGTCTTTTTATCTTTAACAATTTTAACAACACCGCGACCGCGAATGTATCCCATATTCTCCCCTTTCAGAAGGAGTTGACAGAATTCAATATTTTTATTATCCTTCAAATGCTTTATCTTCGAGTCTTTAGTTCCGGTTGCAATCCAGAGCTTACCCTTTATTTTTAATAGAGTTACAGGTCTGACTCTCGGCTTCTTCCCGTCAATAGTTGCAAAATGAACCATCTGCATACTCTTGAATTTTCTTAAGAATGTGATTCTTGAAATCAGTTTTTGCTTCACCATCTACTTCACTCCTTTTCTGAGATTATCATAATATCATTACAAAATGTTTTTAAAGCCAATACTTTGCCGTTAGATGCTTCAATTCTTTCTAATATAGTATTTGTATTAAACTCCCAAATTAATTTCCCTGTTTCCTTATCTAACGCATAAATAATTCCTGCCCTTGATGCTGTATATACTAAATCCTTTGTAATAATTGTCCCTAATAATTTTGACTCTTGATCCAAGGAAACTTTCCAATTTAAATTTCCTGTTTTAAGATCAATTGATTTCAATTTTTTACTATAATTATTTGTTAAAAAAATCGAAGATTTATCTACTGATGATCGACAATAATGACTGGTGCCATCATTGCATTCCCAATTAACTCTTAGAGATTCTCTATTTAGACATACTGTTTTTCTCCATCCAACGATTAGCAAATTATCCTTTGAAAGCAACAGCGGATAAAATGACAAGTTACCAGATTTAATATCAATCTTCCTCTTCTTCTTGATTTTATAATCAATTAACGAATATTTCACCAGATAAACAGAATCATCTTTTTGCGTTTCGATATAATAAAGATCATCACCTGATAAACAAAATGCATTGGATCTTACTTCAGCAAACTCCTTCTTTATCAAGTCACCAGTATTCTTATCTACAATGAGCAAATCTCCTCTTGCAGTTGAAATATATTTATCTTTATAGATTGCGAATTTTCCTAAACTTCCAATATCTTTTAGTTTAATGATTTTTAATATTTGCTTTCTTTTTAAATCATATTCTGTAAGGTCACTATTTGCATCAGTAAAATAAAGTATATTATCGCAAATTATACCGTATTTAATATATTGGTTTTCTCTTTTAAAAGCTTCCCGGTGAATTGTGCTTCTATCTTTACCATCTAAAATTAACAATTCATTCTTTTTATTGAATTTTCTTCGTATTAAAATTATATCGGAAATGTTATCATTATTTACATCATAAAAAAACATATTCTGTACAATTGTATAATAACCTTTTAACTCCGGACTCTTAATCCCCCGGCAATTAACGAATCCATCATTTAGGGTATTATGTGTAAACATTGCCCAATTAGGAATTTTGATTGTTTTTTTATCTCTTTTATTCGAGAAAATCGCCTTTCCTGGTAAAAATTCAAATGAATCTCCCGGTATCCAACCGATCATTCCATTTTCAAGTTCTATTTTATAGAATCGTTTCTCATCAATGCTTCTAAAATATAGTATTTTAATCAATTCACCTTCATTCCCTTTCTTTAAAACCAGAGCATTTTCAAGAGGAGCAAGTGTAATATTAACTTCACCATTAAGTTTCCCCTCTAATTCAGGAAAATATCTAATGTTACTCATTACTTCATAAAACTTACGGGGACCGTAAAAAGATCTTTCGTTTGTACATAATCCTGCATCAATTTCGAAACTTTTTAACTCTTCATATTTTTTCAAGACCTCTTGTTTGGAAACGCCGGAAATATCTAATATATAGAAATGTAATATCCGGGCATATTCTTTTAAATTTGTTTCTTTACATTCTTTAATAATACGATCACAATAATTATGTGCTCCATCAATATCATGGAGATACCTGATATAGATATCAATTATTTCACTTAGAAGTTCATTTTTAAATGCAAATAAATTTAATTCTTGATTAGTTTCATCTATTTTAATGTTGTTCAAATGGAAATCAAGGATTTCTACGGCACGATTATAGTCTTTCCGGTTAATGTATAATTTCGATTTCTTTAATCCCACCTTCAATTTCAAGTAAGGATTTTCTGTAGCTTTAAGTATATTGTTGTAAGTACTTTCTTTATATTCATCTGAATAATCCTTTCCTTCATCTAAAATTCTGTCAATTTCTCTTAATGCGAAATATTCAATGGTAACCCTCCATTCATAACCGCTGATTACCTGATTGGGGAAATCAACAATTACAGAAGTATATATCTCTATTGCTTTATCAGGTTTATTCAAGTATTTTTCATGTATTCCTGCTTGTAATAAACGGGCAAAACCCGCAGTGAGACCAGATTTGGATTTTCTATCAGGATATATTACTTCGACTTCCTTTAGATAATTAATCGCTTCCTGATATTCTCCTTTTTTAATGCTTACTCTGGATAAAGAAGATAAAGCTTGCCAGCCCGAATGATATATGTAACAAGAAGGAAAAGAAGAAGAAGAAGAAGGATAAAAAGTATCGCCGGCAAGCCAATAAATCTCATCCGGATATTTCTCCAACATCATTTTGTAAATAATCTCTGCATTGTTTAGATTCTTATCTGGATTCCAGTCAACAGATCCAAAATCTCCAATCAAATAAGCCCCCGCATAATGATATAACGCAACAAAATTAAGATCAACATCTTCTGGATACACCCAAACTATAGGAATGGAGGGATCTTTTAAATCTCGAACGCTGCCAAGGTTCTCTAAAATTTGTATGCCATAATACCGTTTCTTATTAACAAGCTTAACATGCCTTATCCAGAAACAGAAGGTACCTTCTTTTTCTGATATTAATTTACCGCGGGGCAATTTTTTAAATATCCTTGTAATCTCGTTTCTGGGCTTCCCAAAAACCGCCCAGGAATACACAATACCGATATTCTTACTTTGAATATAGCCTATTTTATTGTTATCAAGAAGTATCTTTCTCCACTTCTTTTTATAGATTTTTTCATTATTGAGAGGTTCGCTTTCCTGAACAAAAAATACATCACCGATTGAACATGTTTGAATTTTCCTTGAACTGGTACTTGCTGATTTATAGACAGGAACATTATCAAACACAACAATCCCTACACAATCAAATGTTTTAGTTGATGGAAAAGCAATTGTGCTCATTGTAAATATAATCAATAAAATGAATATTAAAAAGAGTAAGTATGATTTTGATTTATAATATTTTTTCTCTTGCATAATACACTCCTCGACTCATTAATGTTTTCAAAGATAATATCTCCTTAATCTAATTTTAGTTTAGCATAGTTTGAAATATTTTTCAAGGTATTTTTAACAGAGGTTTTTCTTTTTGATTGTTGGTTCATCTACAATAAAGTTGTTGAAATAACAAGAATAATTGTATCGGATGAAAGACAAAGATAAAATCAAAAAACCTACATGGACTTTTACGAGACTTGTAAAGAGCATATTTATAGTGTCTTTTTTTATTTAGAGCTATTGATGCTTAATAAAACTATAGAATGCTTTTTTCACCGCCCCGAAGTGAATTCGGGGTAAATTCCTGATTAAGCATGCCGCGAACAGAAGATATTAAAGGGAGTCAGTCGGAAGTTTACCCCGAAATTTTTTCGGGGATAAGGATACAACCGAATCGAGAAAGGACATGAAGAAAAAACAGCATCGCTTCGCTCTGTACAGTCCCGTAGGGACTGCTGATAGTAGCCCAGCAATTCATTGCTGGGAGAGAGATATCCCCCCAGATACACACTGTCCCGTAGGGACAGCTGCAGACGCAACTCCATTGCATCTGCGGAAAACAGATATTAGAGAGCAGATAGCAGAGAACCGAGAACAGTCGTTTTATAGATAAAAGTCCTGCGACAAGCGTAGCGCAGACGTCCCGTATATGGAGTTTATCCCG
>DAOVMD010000324.1 GCA_030630935.1 Candidatus Mcinerneyibacteriota bacterium
AAGATAAAATTAAAAGAATTATAATATTTAAATACGTGTACGGCATAAATACGGCCAACATTATTTGTTTATATTTATTTTTTCCTCTGTCCCTACAGGACAGTTGGGGATAACTTTATTATCTACCCCGCAATAAATTGCGGGGTTATTATCGCTTTATCCCTACAGGATAAAAAATGGAATCAAAATGGTTTATTTTATATTATCAACGTACTATTAACATTGAATTGTATTCAGAAAAGTCAACAATTTGCTGGTCTCCTTTTATCTTGCCAATAACCGTTGATAATTATTAATTGATAAACCGATTTGCATTATATATTAAAGTGCTTTTGTTTAGAGCGATAGTTCTAATTATAAACTTCTATTTATTCATTCGGAAACAAAAGATTGTCATTGCGAACGGAATATAGTTGATAGCGTTTAAAAAATAATAGTAAAATTTAACAAGATTAAAACAGAAACTGACGTAACCTGGCGTTTTTCTCTAAGATTTCTCCGGCACGTTTACTAAAATCATAGAAAGTAATTTGATGTTCTTGAATAAAATTTCGGATTTCATCTTTTAATTCAGCTTCAAAAAATTCCTTTACAGCTTTTGCTTCAGATTTTTCAATCAATATTCCCCAGAATGCAAAGCTTAAAATACTTAATATAACTATTATTATTATTCTTGGAGCAGTTGCAATATTTTTCATAAGAATATAAATAATTACCAAAAATGAAGTTGTTATAAGCAAAGTTCCAAATATGTAAGGATCATATTTATTTTTATTTTCTTTAAGTTTCTCTTCAGCATTTTTAATATAAATATTCAACTCTTCATCCAGTCTTTTCTGCACTTCTTCTGATAAAACAATTGGAGCACTGCAATAACTGCATACTTTATCTTTTTCATCTACAGGTGCTCCGCAATTAGGACATTTTTTTAAAAAGTTCTCGATCTGATTCATTATTTAACTCCCTCATTTCTTAAATTAAAATCAATAATGATCTTGTTACCTTTATTTATTACAGTACAATTTGCTCCAATTGGAATCAAATTAAAAGGATTTTTATGACCAAATTTAAATCCTGTTAACACATGGATTCCTGCAATTTGTTCAAAGTCCAGAAGAGTCTCTTTAAGCTCAACAGACCGTTCTCCGGGGCCTTTCAAGTTAAACACAATCAACTTAACTCCCTTTAAGAGTTTAGAATGATATAGATGCATTAACATTCTCTCGATGCTATATGGTTCTTCATTGATATCTTCAAGGAAAAGAATTGTTCCTTCCAGGTTAGGTTGATATCTGGTACCTATTGATGTTTGGAGGATGCTTAAGCAATTTGCAAACGCAGTTCCAGTCACAGGTTTGAAATTCGGGACATTAGGATTATCAATTTTATATGTGAGGTTCTGGCTTCCTAAATTACTGAAGATACTAAAAAGTTTCTTAACTTTCAACTTGCTTTTCATCGTAAAATCAACACCCGGCATCGGACCATAAAATGTAATCAACTTCCTCATCTTAAATAAAGTTGAATGAAAAATTGAGATATCACTATACCCGCAAAAGATAATTTTCTTTTTTATAATTTCTTCGAAGTCAACACCTTCAATTATCCGAATACTACCATATCCCCCTCTAATACTGAATATTAAATTTATGTTTTTCTCTTGTAAAATCAAATTAAAGTCTTCTATTCTTTTATTATCTGATCCTGAAAAGAATCTATAAGGTTTTAATTTTTTATTATAAAAAATCCTTTTAAAACCTGCGCCTTTAATTATCTTAATCGCTCTTTTTAACTTAGCAGATGAAACAATCCCGGCAGGATTAACTAAACCTATTCCGGAATTTAAACTTAATGGGTTTGGTAATTTAAATGAGTTTTTCATTATTCAAAAATCTTTCCTGGATTTAAAATATTATTGGGATCAAAGACTTTTTTTATTTTCTTCATTAAATCTATCTCAACCTGGCTGGTTGACAATGAGAGATAATCTTTCTTTGCATAACCAATTCCATGCTCACCTGTAATTTCTCCACCTAATTTAACTGCGAGTTGGAATATATCCTTTCTCAAACGTGGAGTAAGTTCATGCCAATCTGAATCAGGGATTTCCTCTTTTAAAATATTAACATGAATGTTGCCGTCACCGGCATGACCAAAATTTGCTACTCGAACCTTGTACTTTTTACCAAGCTTTATAACCTCTTCTACAAAATCAGGGATTGAAGCCCTCGGCACAACAATATCTTCCACATCAACGATTGGACTGATCGCCTTCAATGAATCGAGCAGAGAACGCCGACCTTCCCAAAGTCTTTGACGAACTTGAGGATTATCGGCAACTGCAATATCTTCTGCGCCGAATTTCTCACAGATCTCCCAGATCTTCTCATATAACTCTTCAATAACCTCTTTGGAATTACCATCAAGCTGAATAATTAGATGTGCTTCTGCATCTTCAAATTGAATCGGCTTTTTTACAAACTCGCGATATGCTTTGATAGATTCCCTATCAAGAAATTCAATTGTAGATGGAAGTATCTTTGCTTTAATAATCTCTGAGACTGATTTTATTGCTTTTTTAAAATCACTAAATGGAATGAGTAGATCAGAAACAAATTCAGGAAGGGGTATAAGTCTTAAAATAATTTTTGTAATTATTGCAAGCGTTCCCTCAGACCCTACTAATAGTCCAATTAAATTATAACCCGCTGCATCTTTTACAAGTTTCCCTCCGACCTGACAGATTTCACCTGTTGGTGTAACAAATTCCAAACCCACCACATAATCTTTTGTTGTTCCATATTTAACCGCTCTTGGTCCGCCAGCGCCCTCGGCAAGATTACCGCCAATCGAACAGACATCCATACTTGCAGGATCAGGAGGATAGAATAAACCTTGTTTTTCTACCGCTTCCTGTAAGACACCGGTGATTACTCCCGGTTCAACTGTGACCATAAGATTATCTGAATCAATCTCTAAAATATGATTCATCTTCTCTAAAGAAATTATACACCCGCCATAAACAGGAACCGCACCCCCGGTCAATCCGCTACCACCGCCACGAGGAATAATTGGGAAATTAAATTTATTTGCTAACTTAATAACCCTGCTTACTTCTTCAGTATTTTTGGGAAATACAACAAGCTCAGGATAAAATTTTAAACCCGGAAGTTCATCATGTGAGTAATCTTCGAACTTCTCCCTGTCAATTATTATTTGATCAGAATTTAAAAACTTTTTCAGGAGGTCAATTATCTCTTTATCGATTTTTGTAAACATTTCTAATTCCTTTTGTTTCATAATATTTTAACATATAAAAATATTTAAATCAAGAGAAAAAATGATTTCTTGCAAAGCAATAAAATTGCTTTGAAGAAATCAGAGAACAGAGAGCAGAGAACAGAGAGCAGTCGTTTTATAGATTAAAAACTTACGACATACAACTAGATCTAGGTTGATATAACTGCTCATATTATTTTCTACATAACAATTATTTATAATTGCTAAAAATAATAATTGTACTTACATATTCTATAATGAATTTGTTATACTATTTATTATTAATTCAGATAAACAATCACTTCAATAAACCTATTTTGTTCGTGTCTGTCGCACCAATGTCTTCTCATAGTAAAAATTCTTCCATAAAATTATTAAAAATGTCAATGTCGCGATTTCGTATATACGAAATCGCGACATCGTATAAATAGATTTAAATAAAATTTTGAATGATGAATTATATATGCGCAGTTATATAGATCTGGAATAATAAGATAAATTACTTTCAATTTTCTGTTCTCAGTTATCTGCTCTCTGTTATCGTTTTGGTTAATGGAGTTAACCAAACTTGCCCTGATCAATTGAGCTTAATCCTCCCGTTTGAAATGTATGAATATAAAAAAAGCATCAGATAAATCAAAGATTTAACTGATGCACTCCATATACTGTACTAAATGCTAACAATACTTGGTCTCGGTCTCAATTTCAATCTGAGAAAATAAGACAAATTACTTTCAATTTTCTGTTCTCTGCTCTCTGTTATCTGTTCTCGGTGAGATTAACAGAGTTAACCGAACTGCCATTTATGGCTTGTATGAAAACAATAAAAAAAGCATCAGATAAATCAAAGATTTAACTGATGCACTCCATATAGTATTATATGCTTACAATACTTGGTCTCGAACCCAAAAGGGAGCTTGCTCCCAGATTGCCGCAATTTGCTTTAGCGCGTGGCTGGAGTGT
>DAOVMD010000152.1 GCA_030630935.1 Candidatus Mcinerneyibacteriota bacterium
AAGAGGCAGTACGAATGCTTGGGGCTGAATTTGAGATTAATAAAGACAAGACAAAAAGCATGAACAATCAAGGAAAGATTTCGAGAATAATTTATTCCTGCTTTTCAGATTTGAAATTAAATCAGGAGGATCTAATGAGAAAAAGTTTTCTCATATTATTTATTAGTTGTATATTTGTTTTATCTTCCGCTGTGGTTTTTGCTGGAACAATGGGTGGTATTCTCGGATTTATTACTTCCGACGACGGTTCACCTGTTTCCGAAGCAACAATCACAGTTGTTGAGAGGGGGTTGCAAGTTGTTTCAAATGAATTTGGAATGTTTTCAATTCAATCTCTACGACCGGGAATTTATACCCTTGAAATTAAAAAAGCCGGATATGGTTCCGTAATAGTCGAGAAGGTTTCAATCCAGATTAACTTGACCACATC
Source organism: Candidatus Mcinerneyibacteriota bacterium (assembly GCA_030630935.1). Classification (GTDB taxonomy): domain Bacteria; phylum AUK180; class AUK180; order JAQVHJ01; family JAQVHJ01; genus DAOVMD01. Next base: position 431 of record DAOVMD010000152.1, read on the forward strand.
ATTTCATATCACATTGCAACAGACAGATGTTAATATTGATCCGATCATTGTAACAGCTTCTAAAATTCTCATCCACCGGGAACAGACCGGAACCGTTTATCAAGTTGATCATGATGAGATTATTGAGATGTCGTCAAGGGATATTTTCAGGGTTGCACTTGCGATGCCTGGTGTAATCTCCAATGAAGATGGTCAATTTAAAATTAGAGGTTCAAGGTATGACCAGACTTTATTTATGATAGATGGTCTTTCAATTATGGATCCATTCTGGAAAACTTTTGGTGCAACACCAAATGCACTTGGTATCATGGGTGAGATTTCTGTTATCACCGGTGGTTTTGATGCAGAATATGGCGATGCTCTTGGCGGTATCGTCAATGCAGTTACCCGGAATCCGAATTTAGAAGAGCATCATGGTTCATTTGTTTATAATACTTCTGATATCCCGAATTACCATGGTATGTGGGATAATTCAATTAAATTGGGTGAAGAGGAGTTCAACCTTGATATGGACGGTCCGATTTTAAAAAACCTCGGTTATGTATTTTCGGCACAAGTATTTTTAGCAGATGCTTCAACCACCTCGGGCTATAAAAATTATAAATATGAAGAGTTTCATGATTATCATTTTAAACTTTCTTATAATTTAAGTCCAAAAACAAACTTGATGTACCATACTAACTATGGTTTTGCCTGGATTAGACTATCAAGTAGTTATGTTGGAACTTGGATGGAAGATGGCTGGCCTATTCAGAAGCAGTTCAATAGATGGCATCATTTAATTATTGATACCTATGTCGGGAATGCAACAACAGCTACAATTGCATACGGTTGGTTTTGGTCTGGAATTGATTATGGTGCACATGATGAAGATGAAGACGGAAATATTCTCTGGAATGAGATTAGACCATTATTAGAACTTCAGCCTGGTGATTATTATGCTAATCAGAGAACCAGAAGTACAACTCAGGAATTTAAAATTGATATTAAATCCACAATTGATAATCAACACACCTTGAAATATGGTACTGCTTTCCAACATGTTTATCTTGATATGTTCTGGACAGTCTCATACGGAATGTATTGGTGGGACACCATTGAGTATTGGCCTGCATTTGCATATCTCGAAGATTGGGAAGATAGTTATGATTATACAAGCGCATATGTTCAGGATAAATTTGCTTTAATTCCTGATAAATTAACTCTTACTACCGGTATAAGGTATGAAGATTGGGGTTTTCTCCTGATAGAGCGTACTAAAATTTCACCAAGATTCGGTATCTCTTACCAGCTTGATGATTATACGGTAATTAGAACTAATTATTCTCAAATGTATCAAGCACCGAATGTTTCAGCGGTATTGGAATATGATTCAGGTGGTATTCAAGATTACTTCTGGGGGGAAATGTCTTGGGGTTCAGATACTATTGTTCCTCAGTCAACTTCAATTATAGAATTTGGCTTACAGCGTCAGCTTGGGAAGGATTTTATTCTTGAGATTAATGCTTATAATAAACAAATGGATAAGATCCATTGTGTTTGGGAAAATCCTAAGACTTATAAAGTTGAGTATGTTAATGGTGGTGAAGGCTGGGCGCAGGGTGTTGAGTTTACATTAAGAAAAACATTATCGAAAAACGTCAAAGGTTGGGTAAACTATTCATGGATGATTGCAAAAGGTAAGAATATTGCAAGAGATTTTTATAATAGTGATTCTGTTTATGAATATCCTGAGTTATATGATAAAGAATATTATCTTAGTTGGGACCAGAGACATAATGTAAATGTTAACCTGTTCTATTCCTCAGATAATTTCTTCATAAATGTAATCTGGAGATGGGGCAGTGGTTATCCATATACTCCCCATGATAGATATCATGATTGGGGAGTAAATGGAAGGAATGATGATTCCGGAGCCGATGGAATTCCTGATACTTGGGATTCGGGTGAAGGCGATGGTGTTGAAAACTTTGGTGAAGTTTGGGATTATGGTGAACAAGACGGTGCATATCAAGAAGGTGAGCCTACTTGGGCTTCAAATATTCAAGCAGTATATAATACAAAGAGATATCCGTCTTATGACAGAGTTGACGTTATTACCAAATTTAAAATGAAGAACCTTAAGCTGTTGGGAGCAGAATACTGGATTAGCTTAACTGTTAGAAATCTCTTTGATCACCATAACCTTAGACAAAGAGGTGGAAATGATCCTGCAGATATAAATCCTTATACCGGTGAACCCTGGACAAGGATTCCTACAGGAGGAACAACAAGAAGAGTTGTAATGGGTATTGAGGCTACTTGGTAATAGCTTCGCTTCGCTCTGCAAGTAAGAGTGAACAATGAAGAATGAATAATTAAGAATGATTTTACTTTAGAAAATACAATGCACTTGTTTAGAACCTTTGATGCTTAAGGAAACAATTGAATGCTTTTCTAAAAATAGCCGCTGACAAGCGAAGCGCAGGCATCCCGTATGCCGAAGGCCATCGGGAAGAGAACGTCCCGAAGTGAATCCGGGATAAACTCCGGACGCAGAGAAAAAATAAAAACCAAAAAAAGAAACCCAAAAAAGTTAATGTATTCATTCGAAAACAAAAGAATTGTAATCCAAAAAAAGTAGGGGTTAAGGGCATTAACCCTGACTAGAAGAATTTAATCCTCCCATATGAAACCAAAACCTTTAACCAATAATTAACGGGATACTTGGTTCGTACAATAAGGGCGTCCGACCGGAAGCCCCTACTGTATATTCAAGATAATGCCCTTCTGCTTTTAAGGTTTTTCGTTTAAATTACTTGAAACTCGTATGGACTTATGATATACTATAAATCAAATAATAAGGATTCGAATGAAGAAAAGATATGTTTTAAGAAGATTATTTTTTTTGATTGTAAGTGTGCTGATATTTTCATTATTTATAAATGGTTGTACGAGTTCAAACCATTTTTTTAAACAGAAAAAAGAATTGAAATATCCGGAATGGCCAGGCTTGGATGAATACATTGAACATTGCGAGAGATACATTGATGATCATAATAAACAATTTCCAGATGATCAAATTACGAACTTCCATCGAATAGGAGTTAAACCAGAGTATATAAAATGGCATTTAGAATTATATTTCTTTAATGTTAGTCACTTTGATGATTTATATATAAGTAAAATAATGAAAATAATTAATACCGGAGATTGTGAAATATACAAGAAATATGGATCATTAGTAGTTTACATAAAATTAAACAATGCAGAAGATTTAAGGAATCATTTTTTCAAATCACTGGAGCTTTAAAATTTCATCTCATTCAAATAATTTTTCTGAACTTTATATGAAAATTTTTGATGATAAAAGAGTTGGTTATATTTCTTTCAGTTATCGAGTGAGATTATATGCGAATTAGTGTGTCATGCTATAGTCCATTACAAGTCTCGTAAAAGTCCATGTTAAAATATTTTTCTTTTTGTTTGTTTCTTTTTGTTCTCTTAAGTTCTCCCGATATAAAAAATCGGGATCTACTCCCTTTGGTCGCCGACCTGCTGAAGAATTTATTTTTATTTTGTTTTTTTCATCCCGTCAATCACGTCCATCCCTGTAAAAAATTTTATCTTTTTTTTATTCTTTTTGTTTGTTTTTGTTTTCTTTCGTAATGAGTGATTAATGGGACTCCCTTGATAAATTTGGAAAACCTGTTTCTTTAATGACAGAAGAATGTTTTATTAATAATGTAACTAATCCTATTTACAGGATGTCCCAAGTTATCTTCTTTTGTTTTTTTCTCTGTCTTTCACTATATTCTCTTCTTCTAACAACATTTAAACGTATAAATAACAAGAATTCTTGTCACTGTGATACACAATTCCACTCAAACATTGTAAACACCAAAAATCATTTGACATAAGTTGACTTATATGATATACTTATAACTTATTTTTTTATAATATAAAAAAGGAGTTTTGAATTATGATTAAGCCACATGGTGGAAAATTAGTAAATAAGATAGTAACCGGACCTGAGCGGGAAGAACTATTAAAAAAGGGTTTGGAATTAAAGAAACTTCAGCTTGACATTCATCAATTAACAGAGCTTGAGAACATAGCAATAGGTTTATACTCCCCGATTGAAGGTTTCATGGTTCATGATGATTATATCTCCTGTGTAAAAGATATACGTCTTGAGAATGGAACGATTTGGTCGATCCCAATTGTATTATCATGTTCAAAGAATTTTTCTGACTCGATTAAAGTTGGGGAACAGATCGCATTATGTTCTGAAGATGATACCATTTACGGTATCTTAGAAGTTGAGGATATTTACACCGTAGACAAGAAATTTGAAGCCCGGAATGTTTATCTCACCGAAGAAGAGGCCCATCCCGGAGTCAAGAATGTATACGAAAGGAAGGAAATGCTTTTAGGTGGTGAGATTCAATTATTAAACAGAGTTCAGCACCCGGATTTCAAAGATTACCGATTAGACCCGAAGGATACCCGTAAGAAATTTGAAGAGTTAGGTTGGGAAACGATTGTAGGATTTCAAACTCGTAACCCGATTCACAGGGCTCATGAATTTATTCAGAAGAGTGCATTACAAATTGTTGATGGTTTATTTTTAAATCCATTAGTAGGCTGGACAAAAGCAGATGATATCCCGGCAAAAACCAGAATGGAAAGTTATCTTGTGTTATTAGAAAAGTATTATCCTAAGAACCGTGTATTTTTAGCTGTCTATCCTGCAGAGATGCGATATGGCGGGCCACGTGAAGCAATTTTACATTCCATGGTACGTAAGAACTTTGGCTGTACACACTTTATTGTTGGTCGTGATCATGCTGGAGTTGGAAGTTATTACGGAACTTATGATGCCCAGCATATTTTTAAACAGTTCACAAAAGAAGAGTTAGGAATAACACCACTTTGTTTTGAGCACGCATTCTACTGTAAAAAATGTGGTGAAATGGGAACTAGTAAAACCTGTCCTCATGGCGGAGATGATCATGTTTTCCTTTCAGGAACCAAGGTCCGTGAGATGTTGAAAAATGGTGAGTATCCACCGCCTGAATTCTCAAGGAAGGAAGTAATTGAAATCTTAATAAACTCAATGAAAGATAAATAAGGAGAATTTTCAAATAATGTCAAAGAAGAAAGTATTTGTAATAGGGCTTGATTGCGCCACCCCTCAAATTGTATTTGAAGAGTATCGGGATAAACTGCCAAACTTGAATTCACTAATGACTAAGGGTTGTTTTGCAAAAATGAACAGTACAATTCCTGCGATCACAGTTCCGGCCTGGTCCAGTATGATGAGCGGTCGTGATCCGGGAGAGTTAGGATTTTATGGTTTCAGGAATCGAAAAGATAGAACTTATGAGAACCTGGTTTTTGCAAATTCTTCATTCATCAAATTCAAAAGAGTTTGGGACTACCTCACTTCTGCCGGGAAAAAATCTATTGTACTTGGAGTTCCCCAGACATATCCGCCGTCAAAAATTAACGGTTATATGGTCTCGAGTTTTTTAACTCCTGATATTAACTCTAACTACACATACCCGACTGAATTTAAAGATGAAGTCAAGGAAGCTACAGATGGGTACATGATAGACGTGGATAATTTCAGAACTGATGAGAAAGAGAGGTTACTTCAGGATATCTTTTTAATGACTGAAAAAAGGTTTAAACTAGTAAATCATATGCTTGATAAACATGATGATTGGGATTTCTTCATGTTTGTAGAGATGGGAGTTGATAGGATTCATCATGCTTTCTGGAAATACTTTGATAAGAACCACCCGAAATTTGAGCCGGGAAATAAATTTGAAAATAGTATCCTGGATTATTATATCTATCTCGATAAAGAAATTGGTCAGCTCTTGAAAAAGCTTGATGATGATACAACTGTAATTGTCATATCCGATCATGGTGCCCAATCGATGATAGGCGGAATTTGCATCAATGAATGGCTGATAAAAAATGATTATTTATCTGTCGAAGATTATCCGTCAGAAGTTACTCGAATAAATCGAATTAAAATTAACTGGAAGAAAACAAAAGCCTGGGGTTTCGGGGGATACTATGGAAGGATTTTCCTGAATGTAAAGGGTCGTGAACCGGATGGTGTAATTCCGGAAGTAGATTATGAAAAAGTTAGAGATGAATTAATCGAGAAATTTGAGAGCATGACTGATGAAGATGGTAAATTATTAGGTACAAAAGTATTTAAACCTGAAGATATTTATCAGAAAGTAAATAATATCGCTCCTGATCTCCTGATTTATTTTGGGAATTTAACCTGGCGTTCAGTCGGGAGTTTAGGTTTGAATCAAGTTTATACCTATGAGAACGATACCGGGCCGGATGACGCAAATCATGCACAGCACGGAATATTTATCGGGTACACTCCCGGGAAGGAAAGCAAAGGAGATATCGATACAATTGATATCCTGGACCTTACTCCCAGTATTTTAAAGATATTCGGTCTAAAATACCCTGAGAATTTTAAAGGTAAAGCAGTAGAATTTTAATTGGTAGTGTGAAAAGTAATATGAAAGAATATGAAAAAGAAAACAGCCCCAAAAGTAGGTATATGAAGAATTTCATTTATAAGATGATTTAATATAAATCAGTTCTTTTACATATTAAGTTCTATGTTTTTGTATAACATAATATAATACTCTTGTTTATAACCTCTGGTGCTTAAAGAAA